>JAIXQV010000149.1 GCA_027485535.1 Oxalobacteraceae bacterium
TTGGCGGAAGCGGTGAGATTCGAACTCACGGAGGGCGCAAACCCTCGCCGGTTTTCAAGACCGGTGCCTTAAACCACTCGGCCACGCTTCCCCGGAAACACCGACGCGGATTATACCCAAGCCAGTTGGTCCTTACCGTAATTTTCAATCAGGCAGGAACATCTGCTGCAGATCATTCAAGAAGCGCTGCCCCAGCTCGGTGGGTTGAATGCGCTGATGGTCCACCTGAATCAGCCCCTTCGCCTCGGCGCGCTGCAACGCAGGCTCGATGCTCTGGGTCGACTGACCCGTGCGCTCAATGAACAATCGAGTCGGCACGCCCTCGGTCAGTCGCAGCGCATTCAGCATGAACTCAAAGCCCAAGGATTCACGCTCGATCTCGTGCTCGTCCTGAATCAGGTGGCCGGCGCCCGCGTTCTGCAAATAACTTGCCGGCTGCTTGAAGCGAGCTTGCCGGATGATCCGGTGCGGGAACGACAGCTTGGAATGCGCACCAGCGCCGATACCCAAATAGTCGCCAAACTCCCAATAATTCAGGTTATGCCGTGCCCGGCGCCCGGGCTTCGCGAAGGCTGATACCTCGTAGTGCTCAAACCCGGCCGCTGTCATGCGCTGCTGAATCTGCTGCTGCATCGTCGCGCTGGTGTCGTCGTCGGGCAGTGCTGGCGGGTATTTCGCGAATACCGTGTTGGGCTCCATCGTCAGATGGTAAAGCGACAGATGCGAGGGCTGGAAGCGAAGCGCTATCTCCAAATCCTGCTGCGCCTGCTCAATCGACTGCGACGGCAGTGCGTACATAAGATCCAGGTTCACGTTGTCGGTACAGGTCATTGCAGCATCCACCGCACGACGCGCCTCGTCCGCATCATGAATCCGACCCAAGGCCTGCAGGTGTTGGCTGTTGAAGCTTTGTATACCTAACGAGAAACGGTTCACACCGCTGGCTACATAGCTT
This sequence comes from Oxalobacteraceae bacterium, assembly GCA_027485535.1. Taxonomy (GTDB): domain Bacteria; phylum Pseudomonadota; class Gammaproteobacteria; order Burkholderiales; family Burkholderiaceae_D; genus Pernthalerella. Next base: position 956 of record JAIXQV010000149.1, read on the forward strand.
TTGAAGCGCGTAACCTCAACGGTACCGGGGTTGGCCTCCATCGTGATTTCTGCTGCCGCGTCTAGTGGCAGCAAACTGCGAATATCCGACAACAGCCTATCCAGCCCCTGCTCGCTCAACAAGCTCGGCGTGCCACCACCGATAAAAATACTAATGATTTTTCTGCCCCAAATCAGTGGCAACGACTGTTCCAGATCGGCGCGCAGTGCATCAAGATACTCACGCTCGGGTATCTCACCATTCGCCTCATGTGAATTGAAATCGCAGTAAGGGCATTTGCGTACACACCACGGGTAGTGGACGTACAAGGACAGCGGCGGTAGCGCAGCGAGGTTGAGTATGCCGGGCTTGAGATAGGTCTCGACCACGCGACGCGGCACGCTCTGCAATGCCTCGGCATGAATTGGGATCATGCGAGCTTAGTGATCAAAGCGCGTAGCGCTTGACCGCGATGCGACAGACTGTTTTTTTCTTGTGCAGATAATTCAGCGGCAGTCTTACCAAGGCTAGGCAGAAAAAAATGCGGATCATAGCCAAAGCCGCCCTGCCCGCGCGGCTGCTCAATCAAACTCCCATGCCACACACCATCAGCAATAATGGGCTGGGGGTCATCCGCATGCCGCACCATCACCAGCACGCAGTAGTAGTAGGCAGATTTATCTGCGTGAGCGGCGATGTCACGGACGAGTTTGGCGTTGTTGGCCGCATCTGAACGAGGCTCGCCCGCATAGCGCGCAGATTGCACACCGGGCACGCCACCCAGTGCGGGCACGCAGATGCCGGAATCATCCGCCAGCGCAGGCAGACCCGATAACTTTGACGCATGACGCGCCTTGGCGAGCGCGTTCTCGACGAAGGTGCCGAAGGGTTCGTCCGCCTCAGGAATGTCGAGCTCGCGCTGCGATTTGATCGCAAAGCCGAGCGGTGCCAGTAGCTGCGCAAACTCTGCCAGCTTGCCGGCATTATTCGAGGCCAGTACCAAGGATTGCGTCATGCCAGACCGAGCACTGTCTTCTGCCGCGCGATCAGCGTTTGTATGCCTGACTCGGCCAAATCCATGAGCTGATTCATAGTGGCACGATCAAAGGCATCACCCTCGGCGGTGCCTTGTAGTTCGATGTAGTGACCGGCGTCGTTCATGACGACGTTCATGTCTGTGTCGCAGCCAGAGTCTTCGATGTAGTCGAGATCCAGCACGGGTAAGCCTTGGTACACGCCCACCGATATCGCAGCAACAAAATGCTTGAGCGGAATCGCCTCGATCGCACCTCGCTGCAGCAAGGTATTGAACGCGTCGTACGCGGCGACCATGGCGCCGGTGATCGCTGCAGTGCGCGTACCGCCATCGGCTTGAATCACATCACAGTCGAGCTGCAGGGTGCGCTCGCCAAACGCTTCAAGATCGAACGCGGCACGTAACGAGCGACCAATCAGGCGTTGGATTTCTTGCGTGCGGCCCGATTGTTTACCTTTGGCGGCCTCGCGATCCATGCGTGTGTGTGTCGAGCGCGGCAGCATGCCGTACTCTGCGGTCAGCCAACCTTTGCCCTGCCCTCGTAAAAAGGGCGGAACTTTGTCATCGATACTGGCCGTGCATAGCACGCGTGTGTCACCAAACTCGATGAGCACTGAGCCCTCGGCGTGACGCGTGTAGTGACGGGTGAGCGATACGTTGCGCAATGCAGTTGCAGCGCGCCCGCTTGGGCGGGTCAAAATAGTGTTGGACACAAATGCCTCGGGAAATACTTGTTTAAAACCCGGATGGATGGATATTCGTGATCACACGATCATGCGGCAGCGCATCGGTCATCAGGGGACTTTCGCCGGGGTCGTGAAGGCCATCTAGCCATGTCACCGCCAGCGCGGTGACATTATCGCCGGTTTTGCCGCCTACCTGCGCGGCCTGCCGCACCAGCTCGGGCACCGATTGCTCAAGCGGCGCCACCGACAAGCGGTACGCCAGCTCATGCTCGCGCACGCACGACCACAAGCCATCGGAACACAGTAGCAGCTGATCGCCGGATTGCAGACGCACCGGTGCCGCTTTATCGATTTGTGGCAGCGTGGGGGCGCCTACGCAGTTGTAGAGCTTGTTACGTTCGGGATGGTTGGCGCGCGCATGAGGCGACACGCGGCCGAGCGCAATCAGTCGCTCGATATGGGAGTGGTCTACCGTGCGCGAGAGAATGCGCCCGCCTCGTAGCCAGTACAGCCGCGAATCTCCGCAATGCGCCCACCATGCCTGCCCATGCTGAACTAGGCAGGCGACGATGGTGGTTCGTGGCGTATCCGGCAAACGATGGGTGGCGCGATAACCTAGTAGCGACTGATGCGCGGCGTAGATCAGTTCGTCCAGCATGGCCGGTGGGTCGGTGATGTCAGGCGTCGCGCGCTCACGAAATAGCGCGCCCATGGTTTGCAACGTAAGTGCCGCAGCGATTTCGCCGTTCTGATGCCCACCCATGCCGTCGGCCAGCAGCAGCAGCAAAGCTTCACGCGTGAAGCAGTAGCCCATACGGTCTTGGTTACTGGCACGCCCACCGACGTGGCTGTCTTGGTAGATAGCGAAGCGCATGTTTATCGGACCACCCGGCGAAAGCGTGACAGCAAACTCGACGGGCTGTTAGCGTCTGCGGGCGGCTCGGTTTTTTGTTCTACGGGCCGAATCATTTTTTGTAGCGCGTAGACGCTTTGCGGGCGCTTCAATGGGTCAAGTGCAAGACTCCAGCGCAGCAGGGCAATTAGCTCTTTCGAGTACAAGCGCTCGAGTTCACGGAAATAGGTCTCCATATGGTCATCGCGCTTACGCTCGATCGATGATTGCGGTGGCACGCCCAGCATGCAACAAAAAATCGAGGCACCGATGCCGTAGACATCGGTCCAGGGTCCTAACTCGCGCTTGGCGTGTAGTTCGGGCGCCGCAAATCCCGGGGTATACATCGGATGCAAGGTGGATAAATCGGCGTGCAAGGTCTGTCGTGCAGCTCCGAAATCCAGCAGGATGGGAGTGCCATCGCGGCGCAGATAAATATTGGCGGGTTTCAGATCAAGGTGAAGTAGCTTGTGGGTATGGACCTCACGTAGCGCATCCATCACCTGCGCGAAAGCGATACGAATTGATCGCTCGGACACCAATGGCTTGACGCCCTTTTGCTTGCGCCGTTCGATATGCTCTTGCAACGAGCGGCCTTGCTCGTAGCCCATCACCATGTACACGGTGTCATGTGCCCGGAAAAAATTCAGTACTCGCACCACGTTCGGATGCGTAATCGCTGCCAGCGCGCGACCCTCGTCGAAGAAGAATTTCATACCAAGCCGAAACAATTCGGTGTGCTCGGGTGCGACAATGGGTGCGAGCTGACCCTGGCTACGTTTTGCTAATGCGGCGGGCAGATACTCTTTGACCGCCACGTCCTGACCATTTTCGTCGATGGCGTGATACACAATGCTGAAGCCACCGACAGCAATCTTCTTTACAATCCTGTATCCGCCGAGTTCCAATCCCTCGGGCAGAGCTGCGTTTTGCTGAGCGGCCATGCGATGTTTGTGTTGTGCGCTATTCCCCGGGGCGCGATTGTGTGGATGAATTTCCTTTTTGTAAAGACAGGGGTTGGCATTGACAATCAGCAGTATGACCGGTTACGCGGTCAGCAACCGCGACAGCGACGCTGGCAGCATCACACTTGAAATCAGGAGCGTGAACTCACGCTTTCTGGATCTTCAGTTCCGCATCAACGACGACCTTCGCTCGCTCGAGCCGATGTTGCGCGAAGCCATCACGGCGCGCGTATCGCGCGGCAAGGTGGAGTGTCGGCTTTCCTTCGGACGCAAAGAACGCACCGCCAGTCTGGCAGCCAATGACGAGTTGCTGACAGCGCTGAATGCGGCTCAGCAATCTGTACTGACACGCTTTCCGGATGCCCGGCCCTTGTCGGTGAATGAGTTATTGCGATGGCCCGGCGTGCTACACGAGGCCGAGCTGGCGCAAGACAGCCTGCAAGCCGATGTACAGGCCACGCTGAAGCAGGCATTGGACGCGTTTATCGAATCACGTCAACGTGAGGGTGCTGCGCTGAAGACGATGCTGCTGTCACGTGTTGACGATATCGAGGCGATTGTGGTGAACATCACGCCGCTGGTGCCGGCGGCAGTGGAGCAGTTTCGGCAAAAGGCGATTGATCGATTGCGCGAGGCCATGGGTCTGGCGGTAGGTGATGCCAAGACTGCCGTATCGAGCGAGGATATGCATGAACGCATCCGGCAAGAGGTCACGCTGTACGGTATTCGGGTTGATGTAGCAGAAGAATTAACGCGCCTATCCGGACACTTGACCGAGACACGCGAGATTCTCAAGAAAGGCGGTCAGGTCGGTAAGCGGCTGGACTTCATGATGCAAGAACTCAATCGCGAAGCAAACACGCTGGGCTCGAAAGCAGCCGTGAAAGAATTATCGGATGCGTCGATGCAGATGAAGCTACTGATCGAGCAAATGCGCGAGCAGGTTCAGAACCTGGAGTAAGGCATGAGCTCGACTACACCCAGTGCGGGAAGTGTATTCATCGTTGCCGCGCCTTCCGGTGCCGGTAAATCTTCACTGGTCAATGCAATGCTGGCGCAAGAGCCCGGGATTGTACTGTCGGTTTCGTTCACCACGCGGGCACCACGTCCGGGTGAGCAAGATGGCAGAGAATATTTTTTTGTGAGTGAGGCCGAGTTCCGCGAACGTGAGGCGAAAGCCGAGTTTCTGGAATCGGCACAAGTGCACGGTAACTTCTACGGCACATCGAAGCGACTGATCGAAGAGCATACGCACGCGGGCCGCGATGTGCTACTTGAGATTGACTGGCAAGGGGCGCAACAAGTGCGCCGGCAGTTTCCAGATGCGGTGGGGATTTTCATTTTGCCGCCATCGGTTGCGGTGCTCGAGCAGCGGCTAAAACAACGTGCCCAGGACAGCGACGAAGTGATCGCGCGCCGCGTGCAAAATGCCACCGGGGAGATCGCCCATGCCGATGAATTCGACTATGTTATTATCAATGAAAATTTCGATGTCGCTCTGACACAGTTGGTCGACATCGCCCGCGCAAGTCGCTGCCGTTTCGGGCAGCAGGCAGCAAGGTTCAGCGATCTCTTTGCCGGATTCGGCATCCAAACCTAAAGCATTGTTTTACCACCGGAGAACCCATGGCACGTATCACCGTTGAAGACTGCCTGAAAAGAATTCCTAACCGGTTTCAGCTCTGTCTCGCTGCTACTTATCGTGCCCGCATGCTGGCCCAAGGCCACACGCCGAAGGTCGATAGCGACGATAAGGCCACGGTCACCGCGCTGCGCGAAATCGCGGCAGGTCACGTTGGCCTCGAGATGCTGAAGAAGGTCCCCACCTAACAAGGCGACCCCGATTCGGGCCGGAACAGCAATGCCTCCGACCGCCATTGACCCGAGCGCTACGCCTTCCCGCAAGGCTCCTACCGCCGCGCCCGCTGATGTAACACCCGCGACAGACGCTAACGCACCCTTAGTGGTGCGTGTTGCCTCTGTGACGCAACTCAACAACCGCTTGGCCGAGTATTTGACGCCAGCGGAGTTGAAATCCATCAAGGACGCCTACCGCTTCGCCGACGAGATGCATCTCGGTCAGGTTAGACGCTCGGGTGACCCTTACATCTCGCATCCGATTGCCGTGGCTGAGATTTGCGCCGAGTGGAAACTCGATGCGCAAGCCATCATGGCCGCGCTGCTGCATGACGTCATGGAAGATCAGGACGTTCTTAAAGACGAACTGATCGAGCGCTTTGGCGCGCCAGTCGCCTCGCTGGTCGACGGACTCTCCAAACTCGACAAGCTGGAATTCCAAAGCCAGGCCGAGCATCAGGCGGAAAACTTCCGCAAGATGCTGCTGGCGATGGCACGCGATGTACGCGTGATCTTGGTCAAGCTGGCTGATCGTCTGCATAATATGCGCACACTCAGCGCCATGAGCCCAGACAAGCGTCGCCGTATTGCGCGCGAGACCATGGAAGTCTATGTCCCGATTGCACACCGACTGGGTCTGAATAATCTTTATCGCGAACTGCAGGATATGTCGTTCGCTTATCTGTACCCGCTGCGGCAACGAACTATCGCCAAGGCGATACGCTCTGCACGCGGTAACCGGCGTGAGTTGGTCGGCAAGATTCTTGAGTCAGTCAAATCTCAACTGGCAAAAGCTGGCATTGAGGCATCGATCGCCGGCCGCGAGAAAACCCTCTATGGTATCTACCGCAAAATGCGCAACAAGCACCTGAGTTTTTCTCAGGTGCTGGATGTGTATGGCTTCCGGGTAGTGGTGGATAGTTTCGAGCAGTGCTATGTCGCACTGGGAGTGTTGCATGCGCTGTTCAAACCGATGCCGGGCAAGTTTAAGGACTATATCGCCATCCCCAAGCTGAACGGCTACCAGTCGCTACACACGACACTCATCGGCCCGTATGGCACGCCGGTTGAGTTCCAGATTCGCACCGCTGAGATGAACCATGTGGCCGAGTCAGGCGTCGCGGCGCACTGGCTGTACAAGAATCAGGATACTACCCTCACCGATCTGCAACAACGCACACACGCCTGGCTGCAGTCACTGCTGGATATTCAGCATCAGACCGGTGATGCGTCGGAGTTTCTCGAACACGTCAAGGTCGACCTGTTCCCCGATTCGGTCTATGTGTTCACACCCAAGTCGACCATCATCGCCCTGCCACGCGGTGCGACGGCACTTGATTTCGCATACACCATTCACACCGACATTGGTGACCACGCAGTATCGGCCAAGATCAATCATGAGCCGGCACCGCTGAAAACCGAACTCCGTAACGGTGACATTGTCGCGATTGATGTATCCGATGATGCGCAGCCAACCCCTAACTGGTTGTCATTTGTGCGCACCGGTCGCGCGCGCTCTGCGATTCGTCATCACCTGCGCTCGATGAATCGCGAGCAGGCGATTGAAGTGGGTGAGTTGTTGCTAGAGCAGGCGCTGATCTCACTCGAGCTACCCAGCAGCGTGCCGGCCACTGTTGGTGACAAGCTGGTGGGCGACACCGGTGCTAAATCGATGGCGGATATCAAGGCAGATATCGGCACCGGCCGCCGTCTTGCGACGCTGGTGGCACGGCATATTCAGAGCCTGATGGATACACCTGTCACTGACTCGGTCACGCAAGCCGGCCCCGCACCTGAGCAAAAAATAAAACCCGTCACTATCAGCGGCAAAGAGCCCGCTTCCTCGGTGCAGTTTGCGCAGTGCTGCTCACCGATACCGGGCGACACCCTGGCGGGTAATTTGCGCCGTGATCAGATGCTGGTGGTGCATACCAGCGATTGCGAACTGGCACGCCGCTCACGCGCCAAAGACCCCGGCCGATGGATTGATGTGTCGTGGGCTGAGGATTATTCAAGTCGCTCCAACTGCCGCATCAGCGTGCTGGTGACCGATGAGAAAGGTCTGCTGGCCCGACTGGCGGCGCAGATCAATGAATCTGACTCGAACATTGTGCACGTTGGCATGGATGAAGGCAGACGCGAGGGGCCGCTGACCGAGCTACGCTTTACCGTTCAGGTGGAAGACCGGGTTCATCTGGCGCGCTTAATGCGCAACGTACGGCAGGTACGTGGCGTTGCCCGAATTTTGCGCGATAAGGGATAAGGGCTTCCCCGATCACGCAGTGCGTTCAGCTCTTCCTATCGGACCGGGCTCTGAAACTTTGCGCGCAGGGCGCGCAAACCCATCCAGACCATAACCGCCAGTACTGGGACCGCTATGCCAGTCGCCAGATCGGTATTGACCGGTAAGCCAGCCGACTTGGCGCCTTTCAAGAGGTAGCCGAGCAAGCCGACCAAGTAATAGGAAATCGCGGCGACCGACAAGCCCTCGACCGCTTGCTGCAAACGTAGTTGCTGCGCAGCGCGTGTGTTCATCGACTCAAGAATCTGACTGTTCTGCCGCTCCTGCCGAATACCGACACGGGTACGTAGCAGTGAGTTGGTATTGGCAATACGCTCTGCCAAGACTTCCTGACGATGCGAGGTTGCGGTGCAGGTATTCATCGCGGGGGTCAGCCGCCGCTGCATGAACTCTTCGATAGTGGGCACACCCTCGACTCGGCGCTCGCGCAGCTCATGAATGCGTGCCATCACCAAGCCGAAGTAGGCCTGCGAAGCTGAAAAGCGATAACTATCATCCACCGACAACTGCTCCAGCCGCGACGCCAGCAGAGTGATCTGTTGCAGCAGGTCTTGCTCGTCCTGCATGCCCTCTTCCTCGCTACGGCCGGGCTTCTGGCTAGCGACCATCTCTCGGGTTACCGATGCCAGCTCGGCCGCAATATCGTTCAGCACCGGCGCGGCCTGTTGGGCTACCGGCAGACCCAGCAGGGCCATCACGCGGTAAGTCTCGATCTCCAGCAGCCTTTGCACCAACCGGCCGGCCTGCAAGCTCTTCAGACCAGCGTCGAGCACCACAAAACGTGCAAAGCCATCGGCATGGATCCGAAAGTCCGTCCAGACCTGCGCAGCTTGTGAAGCACCGCAGCCGACGATCGCGTTGGTGTCAAACAGCTGACGCATCTGCGGCGCGAGGTCTTCGGCCGATGCCGTCGCGTGATCAAGCACAATGTGGGTGGCGACAATCAGGCGTCCTTTGAGGGACAACAACCAGTCCTCAGGCAGCTCACTGGATGGCATTCGGGCGAAGGGGTCGGCGCTGGCCAAGGGTGATGCGATCGCAGTCACCACGGTGAAGCTAGCAAACTCGGTATGGCATTCCCACTTCAAGCGAAAGCGCCCAAAATCATGGAAAAAATACTTGGCATTGCCTGCGGGCGCTGGCACCCCGAATCGAGCGCAGAAATCTGCCAGCAGCGCTGATTGCATGCCGAGCCTATCGCCAGCGGCCAGCGGTTCATTGCGGCCATGAACCGCGAGATGGGTGATCACCTCTGGCGCTTCGAGCCGAATGGGTGGCCGCGAGTGAATCTCAGCCGCCAGCGGCACTCGTAGCGGGTGATTCAGCGTAGAAAAGACGATAGCCATACGGGAATTGTACGTTAGCCCGGTGACGGGTAGACAACCCGGAGGATCTCCAGCTCGTCATCGCCTGCCGGTGTACGCAGGGTGATGACATCACCCTCTTTGGCTTTGGTGAGGGCACGCGCTACGGGCGACACCCAGCTGATCTTTCCATTCAGCGGGTCAAGCTCGTCGATACCGACGATACTAATCGTTTGCTCATCACCAGCGGCATTGACGTAGGTGACGGTGGCACCAAAAAACACCTGGTCACTACCATGGTGAACACTGGGGTCGACAACTTCGGCCAGATCGAGTCGCTTGGTCAGAAATCGAATACGCCGATCGATCTCGCGCAGGCGACGTTTGCCATAAATGTAGTCGCCGTTTTCGGAGCGATCACCATTCGATGCCGCCCAGTGCACCACGCGAACAACCTCGGGACGTTCGACATCGATCAGCTGCAACAACTCTTCACGAATGCGCTGGTAGCCTTGCGGCGTAATGTAATTCTTCGCACCCGGTGGTATCGGTGGTAGTCCGCCGATATCGTCATCCTCATCGGCATCGGACTCCTTGACGAAGGCCTTGTTCACTCACTCACCTTCACGGGTTTGGCGGCGCCACCTGTGGTCAGCATAAATTGTGCGGAACGATCGCGTGCCAAGGTCTGTGTCAGCCAAGGTAGGCATTCGCGCAGCGTTGCCTCTAAGGTCCAGGGCGGATTAAGAATAAACATCCCGCTGGCGTTCAAGCCTCGGCCGTCTGCATCTGCCGCAGCGCCCACCGAGAGCGTCACCTGCAGCCAGTCGGACTGCGCGCCGCGCTTTAAGCGCTCGGGCAGTTGCTGCGAATCGAGACGCGACAGCACCGGATACCACACCGCATAGGTCCCCGAGGCGAAGCGTTTTTGTGCGTCTTCCAGTGCCAGCTTGACCTTGCGATAGTCATCCTTGTTTTCATAGGGCGGATCGATCAGTACCAAGCCACGGCGTGACGGTGGCGGCAGCAAGGCCTTGAGCGCCGCAAAGCCATCGCTGCGCTCAGCCGAGATACGCTTACCGCGGTGCTTTATGCCATTCGCCGCCGCATGCGCTTCCAGCTTGCGCACGTTCTCAAGCAAGAGCTTGGCATCTGTGCTGTGCAGCTCAAATAAACGCAACCGGTCTTCGCTACGCATGCATTGCTCAGCAATAAACGGCGAGCCAGGATAGTGACGCAGCTTGCCCGCTGGATTCATCGACCGTACCAGAGCGACGTACTCAGCGATGGCGGGCGGCAAATCTTTACGCTCCCAAAGTTTGGCGATACCGTCGCTTGCCTCCCCGCTCTTGCTCGCATAGTCGCTATCGAGCTGATACAAGCCAGCACCGGCGTGGGTATCAATCACCATGTAGGGCGTCGGCTTCTGGTTCAGATAGGCCAGTAGCTGTATCAGCACCGTATGCTTGAGCACGTCGGCGTGATTACCAGCGTGAAAACCATGACGGTAACTAAACATGAGCGGGTGTCTTCGGTTGGCGTGGCGGCAACTCGCGATCAGCTTGGAATAAACCGTGGACTAAACGCAAGCGGCAATGAAACTCGAGAAGCGCGGCGTGTGCCCGCTTGAAGAGACTAGTCGGTACGGGCAGATTTTAGCGGAACAGGCAACGACACTCTCGTTTTTAACCCCACGAAAAAAAAGACCAGTCTGTGCGACTGGTCTTCCCTCACGGGACAGCCTCCTTGTGAGAAGCGCCCGTGGTGTTGATCTGCGGCGGGTACTTAAGCGACTTTGCGCTCGAAGAACTGCTCATCCTCTGTCGAGCCATGCAGCGCAGTCGTCGAGGACTTACCCTGCTGAATTGTCTGAGTCACGGCATCGAAGTAACCGGTACCAACTTCACGCTGGTGCTTGACTGCGGTGAAGCCACGGTCGGCCGCTGCAAACTCGGCCTCTTGCAGCTCGACGAACGCGGACATCTGATTGCGTGCATAACCATGCGCCAAGTTGAACATTGAGTAGTTCAGTGCATGGAAACCAGCCAGCGTGATGAACTGGAACTTGTAACCCATGGCGCCCAGCTCTTTTTGGAACTTGGCGATGGTGGCGTCGTCCAGATTCTTCTTCCAGTTGAACGATGGCGAGCAGTTATAGGACAGCAGCTTGCCTGGGAACTTGGCATGAATCGCTTCCGCGAACTTCTTGGCGAACGCCAGATCAGGTTTACCCGTCTCGCACCACACCAAATCTGCATACGGCGCATAGGCCAAGCCACGCGAGATGGCTTGATCAATACCTGGCTTGGTCTTGTAGAAGCCTTCAACGGTGCGCTCACCAGTGCAGAAAGGCTTGTCGTTATCGTCAACATCCGAAGTCAGCAGATCAGCGGCTTCAGCGTCGGTACGCGCAACCAGAATGGTCGGTGTACCCATCACGTCAGCGGCCAGACGTGCGGCATTCAACTTTTCGACTGCTTCACGCGTTGGCACCAGTACCTTGCCACCCATGTGGCCGCACTTCTTCACCGAGGCCAGCTGATCTTCGAAGTGAACGCCGGAAGCGCCTGCTTCGATCATGGCCTTCATCAACTCAAATGCGTTCAGTACACCACCAAAGCCTGCTTCCGCATCGGCGACGATTGGTGCGAAGAAATCGATGTCATCCTTGCCTTCGGACCATTGAATTTGATCGGCGCGGGTCAGCGTGTTGTTGATGCGCTTGACCACCATCGGCACCGAGTTGGCGGGGTACAGCGACTGATCAGGGTACATCTCGCCCGCAAGGTTGGCGTCACCCGCCACCTGCCAGCCCGACAGGTAAATCGCTTTCAGGCCTGCTTTCACTTGCTGCATCGCCTGGTTACCGGTCAGTGCGCCGAGCGCATTGACGAACGGTTCAGTGTGCATGAGGTTCCAAAGCTTCTCGGAGCCGCGTTTGGCGAGCGTGTGCTCAACCATCACCGAACCACGCAGACGAACCACGTCTTCTGCGGTGTAGTTACGCTTGATACCGTTCCAGCGCGAGTTTTCTGACCATTCCTTGGCCAGCGCCTGAGCTTGTTGTTCACGAGTTGCCATGATGTTCCCTCCGAGAGTTAGCGTCAGTTAGAAGAAAAAAACAATTTCGCCGTTGGAGAGATAGTAGGCCGATTTTTGCAAGGCAACAAGGTCTTATATAAGACAGAGGATTAAATTTTATTTGTTTTAATTCAATAGTTTACGACATTGATTTCGCGATACGGAATCTAGTTTCTTACCGCGAAAGAATTCTCTGCTGCCGCGCACCGTTTATTTTTCGCATTATGAAAAATTGATGCCGCAATTCGGAAGGAAATGCCACGCTAACGAGCTACACGGACGGAATGGGTGCAGCAGCGCAGAAAGTGCACGCCGAGTCGCCATGAAGGGCATCAAGCCCGGCGAGGCGTGTGGTCAGGAAAGCGGCTGCTGAGAGATCAGAATGCCGTCGGCGTCGGCGTAAACCCAATCCCCCGGGCGCACCATCACGCCGGCAATATCGACCACAAGATCTTTCTCGCCGAGCCCTTTGCGAATGCTACGACGCGGATGGGTTGCCAAGGCACGAATGCCAATATCGCATTGGTTGAGCTCCTCACTGTCACGCACACAGCCGTTGACGATGATGCCAGCCCAGCCATTGTTTTGCGCCAGCACGCCAAGGTTGCCACCGACCAGGGCGCAACGCAGACTACCGCCACCATCGACGACTAAAACGCTGCCCTCACCCGGCGTCTCAAGTGCTGCGCGGACCAAGACGTTGTCTTCAAAGACTTTCAGCGTACGTGCAGGACCAAAAAAACGCGATCGCTTGCCGAATGCGCGGAACACCGCCGGCAAAATCATCAGCGAGCCATCGATGAGCTTCTCTTCGTTGGCATCACACAGGTCGCAGGTAGCAAAGTCCATAGTCAATCAAGCCCCTTTTCTGAACCCTAACTCGGAGCCGGCAACGTCAATCTCAACCGTGTCTTTCGGGCCGAAGCGACCTTCAAGTATCGCTTTTGAGAGTGGGTTTTCTACTTCCTGTTGAATCGCTCGCTTGAGCGGGCGAGCGCCGTAGACCGGATCAAAGCCCGCCTCGGCCAACTTATGCAGCGCCGCATCGCTAATCTTTAGGCCAATCTCCATCTTGGCCAAGCGCTGCTGCAAGGTATTCAACTGAATTTTGGCGATCGCGCCAATCTGCTTGTCATCCAGCGCATGGAACACCACCAACTCATCAATACGGTTAACGAACTCTGGTCGGAAGTGTCCGCGCACCTCGGCCATGACGGCTAGCTTGACCAGCTGCGGGTCACTATCTTCCATCGATTGGATTTTGTGCGAGCCGAGGTTGGACGTCATGACGATCACGGTATTTTTGAAATCAACCGTGCGGCCCTGACCGTCGGTCATGCGACCATCATCCAACACCTGCAACAACACGTTGAATACATCAGGATGGGCTTTCTCGATTTCATCCAGCAGGATCACGCTATACGGCTTGCGACGCACTGCTTCGGTCAGATAACCACCCTCTTCGTAGCCCACATAGCCCGGTGGCGCGCCGATCAAACGTGCGACCGAGTGCTTCTCCATGAACTCGCTCATGTCGATACGCACCAGTGCTTCTTCGGTATCGAACAAGAAAGCTGCCAGCGCTTTAGTCAGCTCGGTTTTACCAACGCCGGTGGGACCAAGGAACATGAAGGATCCGTAGGGGCGATGCGGATCCGATAAACCCGCGCGTGAGCGACGAATAGCATCTGATACGGCGGTAATAGCCTCATGCTGGCCGACCACCCGTTTATGCAGTTCGTCTTCCATGTGCAGTAGTTTGTCGCGCTCACCTTGCATCATTTTTGAGACCGGGATACCGGTCGCGCGTGATACCACCTCGGCGATTTCCTCGGCACCTACTTGCGTGCGTAGCAGCTTGGGCTTGCCAGTATCTTGCTGACCCTTATCTGCATGTTTCAGCTTAGCCTCAAGCTCAGGCATTCGGCCGTACTGCAGCTCGGACATTTTCTGCCAGTCGCCTTTGCGGCGCGCGTCTTCCATTTGCAGTCGCAGACGCTCGATCTCTTCCTTGATTTGCTGGCTTCCCTGCACGCCAGCTTTCTCGGCCTTCCAGATTTCCTCGAGGTCTGCGTACTCACGCTCCAGCTTGCTGATTTCTTCTTCGATCAGGCCAAAGCGCTTTTGGGAGGCTTCGTCTTTTTCTTTCTTGACTGCCTCGCGCTCGATCTTCAACTGAATCAGTCGACGGTCGAGTTTGTCCATGACCTCGGGCTTGGAATCGATCTCGATCTTGATTTTGGACGCAGCTTCGTCGATCAAATCAATCGCCTTGTCGGGCAGGAAGCGATCGGTAATGTAGCGATGTGATAGCTCGGCAGCGGCAACAATCGCGGGGTCGGTGATGTCGACACCGTGGTGAACTTCATATTTTTCTTGCAGACCACGCAGGATGGCAATCGTCGCCTCGACACTTGGCTCATCGACCAGAATTTTCTGGAAGCGGCGCTCGAGTGCAGCATCTTTTTCAATGTATTTGCGGTATTCGTCGAGGGTCGTAGCGCCAACGCAGTGCAACTCGCCGCGCGCCAGTGCCGGCTTGAGCATATTGCCGGCATCCATAGCACCCTCGGCCTTACCGGCGCCGACCATGGTGTGAATCTCGTCGATGAAAAGAATGGTCTGGCCTTCATCCTGCGCCAGTTCTTTTAATACGGTTTTAAGGCGCTCTTCAAACTCACCACGGTACTTCGCACCGGCGAGCAAGGAGGCCATATCGAGTGACAGCACGCGTTTTTTCTTGAGGCTGTCAGGTACCTCGCCATTCACGATACGCTGCGCAAGGCCCTCAACAATCGCCGTTTTGCCAACGCCCGGCTCACCAATCAGCACCGGGTTGTTTTTGCTGCGACGTTGCAGTACTTGGATGGCGCGTCGGATTTCATCATCACGACCGATCACGGGGTCGAGCTTGCCCTGGCGGGCGCGCTCGGTCAGATCCATGGTGTATTTCTTCAGCGCCTCGCGCTGGCCCTCAGCCTCTTGTGAATCCACATGCTGACCACCCCGCACGGCCTGAATCGCGGCTTCCAATGCCTTGCGATTGAGGCCGTTGTCGCGAGCAACGCGACCTGCATCGGATTTGTCATCGCACAGCGCCAGAAGCACCATCTCGCTGGCGATGAATTGATCACCGTGCTTCTGCGCTTCTTTGTCTGAAAGATTGAGCAGCGCTGCCATCTCGCGACCGACTTGCACCTCGCCGCTGCTGCCGCTGACTTTCGGTAGCCGCTCCAGCGCAGATTTCAGCGAATTCACTAGACCGCCAACATTCACGCCGGCACGTTGCAGCAGCGAGCGGCTGCCGCCCTCATCCTGATTGAGCAAGGCCGCCAGTAAGTGGACTGGGTCGATGTACTGGTTATCGTTGCCAACCGCAAGGCTCTGGGCATCGGAGAGCGCTTCCTGCAGCTTGGTGGTGAACTTGTCGACACGCATGTCAAAGGCTCCGAAAAATCATTCCAATGACAGGGATTATTGGGCCTAGCGCCCGAAATTCAAGCCTTTATCAGCATGGTTCATGCGCTCAGCCAACGCCAGGTCGCCAAACCTGCGATGCACAGCGCGACCGAACCAAGCAGATGGGTACCAGCGTGCAGCATAACCGCGAGGTAGTCGCGCTGCTGCAGCAGTACCATCGCCTCGGCAGAGAAGGTAGAAAACGTGGTCAGGCCACCCAGGAAGCCGGTGATGGCCAGCAAGCGCCACTCCGGTGAGAGTTGGGGCCAATCATTGAAGAAACCAACCGCCATCCCGATCAGGTAGGCGCCCACCAGATTGGCGGCTAAGGTACCGAGCGGCAGCATGGGCAGCCGCGCATTGAACCAGAGCGAGAGTCCCCAACGCAGCCAGGCACCCAGAGTGGCACCGACGGCGATGAACGCCAGGCTTAACGGGATGGATCCCATTTCGCCATCGCCTCATCATCCGACACCCGCGCATCGACCCAGCGCGCGCCAGACGGTGTCTGCTCTTTCTTCCAGAAGGGTGCTTGGGTCTTGAGGTAGTCGATGATGAACTCGCAGGCGTCAAAGGCCTCGCCACGGTGCGCGGATGTGACGGCGACCAGCACAATTTGATCCAGCGGCTTCAGGGGGCCGACACGATGAATCACCAGTGCATCGAAGATGTCCCAGCGCGATTTCGCCTGATCGATGATGTCTTGCAGCGCTTTCTCGGTCATACCCGGGTAGTGCTCGAGCTCCATCTCGGCGACGTGCTCACCCTCGTTCAGGTCGCGCACCGTACCGATAAAGGTCACCACTGCGCCCACTTTCGGCGTGTGCCTGCGCAGCAGCGCTATTTCTGCACTGAGATCGAAGTCCTCGGTTTGAACGCGAACGGTCATATTGAATTGATTGGTGTTAGCCGCCAGTGACAGGTGGGAAAAATGCCAACTCACAGCCCTCGCTCACGGGCGTCGCTGCATCAGCCATCTGCTGGTTACACGCCACACGCAAGGCCTTGCCGTCGGCCAGCGCCTCTGCCCATACGCCACCGCGCGCGCGCAAAAACTCGCGCACATCACCCGCTGTCTTGACCTCGGGCGGTAAGGTAACGGTATCGCCACCGGTGCCCAGCGCCTCGCGCAGGCTGGCAAAAAATTTGAGCTGAATCTGCATACTAGTTGAGCAGGTCGGAAAACGGGATGAAGTGTACGGTATCACCGGGCTGAATCGCATGGCCGGGTGGATTATCGATAATGCCATCGCCCCAGACGGTTGAGGTCAATACCGCCGAGCCCTGGTTCGGAAACAGATCGAGGCCACCGGCATCGTTGAGTCGCACGCGCAGGAATTCATTGCGCCGATCAGGCTTAGCCCATGTGAAATCTGCACGCATCGGATAACGCTGCAGCGGCTTGGGCTGCGCGCCCTGCAACGCGTGAATGAATGGTCGAACGAAAATCAGGAAGGTGACAAAGCTAGAGACCGGATTGCCGGGCAGCCCGATAAAGAATGCCGGTGTCGGCGCAGTATCACGCCGCACTTCACCGAAAGCCAGTGGCTTACCCGGTTTGATCGCGATTTGCCACATGTTCAGCTTGCCTTCGGCCTCGACGGCTGGCTTCACATGATCTTCCTCGCCGACTGAAACGCCACCCGACGTTATGATCAAATCATTGCCGGCAGCGGCCTGACGTAGGGCGGCGCGTGTTGCGTCGCGAGAGTCCGGTACGTTGCCAAGATCGACAATGTCGCACCCGAGCTGTTGCAGTAGTCCGCGCAGCATGAAGCGGTTCGAGTTATAGATCGCACCCGGCTTCAGCGGCTCACCTGGCATGGCAAGCTCATCACCAGTGAAGAACACACCGACCTTGAGCCGACGATACACCGGCAACGTCGCCAAGCCGACCGATGCCGCGAGTCCGAGCTCCTGCGCGCGCAGTCGCGTCCCGCGCGTGAGGATAGTGGACCCGGCACGAATATCCTCGCCACGGCGACGCACCCATTCGCCAGAGCGCGGCGCATGCTGGACCGTGACCTTGCCGGTGGTCTCATCCAATGCGCATTGCTCTTGCATGACCACCGCATCGGCCCCCTCGGGAATCAGTGCGCCGGTAAAGATACGCGCCACCGTTCCGGGCTCCAGCGGCGCACCGACGTGCCCTGCCGGTATACGCTGCGAGACTGGCATCACCGCAGCGCCGGATACGCAATCGCTGGCGCGCACAGCGTAGCCATCCATCTGCGTGTTGTCCATCGGCGGCACATCAAGCTGAGAGTGTTGATCCGCAGCGAGTACGCAGCCGGTCGCATCAAGCGTAGCAAGCTCCTCAATGTCGCTCACCGAGCGCGCGGAGTGCAATAAAAAGTCGAGCGCTTCCTGAACACTCAACATAGGGGTTTTCGTCGTCATTGTTTTTCTGTCGTTTTGTCTATGCGACGGTGATAACTTCAAATCAGAGACCGGTATGCTGAGCGATGTAGCGCTTGACCTCTGCAACGTCGGGCGCCATCACATCAAAGCGCTGCGGCAACGATTCAATATTTTCAAAGCCTGCAGGACGTTCAGCATCACGCCCTAAGGCTTCGCGAATCGTCTCGTTGAACTTTGCCGGCAACGCCGTCTCCAGCACGATCATCGGTACTTCAGGTACTCAATGCTCGCGCGCCACCTTCACGCCGTCAGCGGTATGAGTATCAATCGTGAGTTGGTAGCGTACGTCCGCATCCCGAATAGTGCTTAGTCGATCTGCGTGAGTTGACTTGCCCGAGGCAAAACCAAACTGATTGACGCGTGCAAACTCGTCACCGTCACTACCGAGGCCCCCGGATAAATCGAAGCCGCCATGAGTCTCGACTTTCTTGAACAGCGCTGCGACACGAGCGCTATCGCCACCAAGCAGATCGAAAACAAAGCGTTCGAAATTTGAGGCCTTGCTGATGTCCATACTTGGACTACTCGTATGAAGCGTCTCTGCAGATTTTCTGACGCGGTAAATACCCGTTTGGAAAAACTCATGCAGCACATCGTTTTCATTGGTAGCAACGATCAGCTTTTGAATCGGTAGACCCATCATGCGTGCAATATGTCCGGCACAGATATTGCCGAAATTACCCGACGGCACAGTGAACGATACCTGCTGCTGGTTATCGCTAGTCGCTGCAAGATAGCCACGGAAATAGTAAACAACCTGTGCGACAACACGTGCCCAATTGATTGAATTAACGGTGCCAATTTTCTGCCTGGCCTTGAACTCAAGATCGTTAGAGACAGCCTTGACCATATCCTGGCAATCATCGAACACCCCCTCGACCGCGATGTTAAAAATGTTCGGGTCTTGCAGACTAAACATTTGCGCGGTTTGGAATGCACTCATTTTCAGGTGCGGCGACAACATGAAGACGCGAATACCTTTCTTGCCACGCATTGCATATTCAGCCGCGCTGCCGGTATCTCCCGAGGTTGCCCCAAAAATATTCAGCTCACCTGACTGCTTCTGCAGCGTGTACTCGAACAAATTGCCGAGTAGCTGCATCGCCATATCCTTGAAGGCTAAGGTCGGGCCATTGGATAGCGACTGCAGTAACAAGCGACGCCCCGAATTCTCCTCCAGCAACCGCAGTGGCGTGATCTGCGCAGGGTCTTCATCGCTACGGCCGTTGCAGTACACCTGCGGCGTATAGGTTTTGGCGGTCAGCGCGTCGATATCTGCGGGCGGGATGTCGGTCGCAAACTTTTTCAGAACCTCGGCGGCAAGCGCTGCGTATGACAGCTTTCGCCAAGCATCCAGCTCTTGGCCCGAGACCTGCGGGTAACGCTCAGGTAGATAAAGGCCGCCGTCCGGGGCAAGCCCGCCAAGAAGGATGTCGGAAAAACCGGGAGCGGATGGGTGACCGCGGGTGGACTGATAACGCATCGGGCGCAGATTCAATTAGGCAAAGCACAGAATTATACGAGCCCGCCTGTTTCCGCAGGAAAAGCAGGCTTGGCAGGCCCCGAGGGATGACTTTTTCGCATTAAGGGTGGTTGTTTTGGAATGTCAATTTGCTCACTTTCCTTGCCCGCCTACGCTCCGCTTGTCAATCCCACGAATTAGGTAGTTTGCGTGTTTTTTGACGGATTCGCAGCCAAAAATCTTAGGTTTGCGAACTTTTCGTTCAAGCAATACGTGGATTCTGATGCTTCGGCCGAGTCGTAGTCCGAAGCACCTGCGGCGACCTCTGAGTGGGCTGTTTGACGGCCGATGACCTGCGCTGAGGAGCCTCATGATGAACGAGATTCAAACCGAGACAGTTGACTCACAAGCGGAATCCATTTTTAGCTTTGAACTGTTCAACAAAGTTGATGAGGAAGAGATAGACGAGATAGAAGCAGAAATAGAGACAGCGGCCAGTGACAAAGAGACTACCGCGACCCTGAGCCGCCCTGCTGGCCTTTCCCTTCTTGAATCTGCGCCTGACCGCGCACCATCCGAGCTTGATCAGGAAGCCTTGTTCCGTGAACTCATCACCCAGCATCAACGCCGGTTATACAGATTTGTAATCAAGTACATCGACCATCCGGATGATGCAGCGGACATCACACAGCAGGCATTTGTCGAAGCTGCACGAACGATTGCTAGCTTTAGGGGAGATTCGAAATTATCAACCTGGTTGTTCGGCATCGCGATGAACATGGTGCGAAACTATCTCAGCCGCGCTCCTCATCGGGTTCACAAGTTCGAAACGGATGAGAGTCTGATTGGCATCGCCTCCAGTGAACTTGATCCTAGTGATAGTCTGAGCCAGCGTGAGTTATTGATCATGGCAGAAAAGGCATTTGGTGACCTACCGGTGGAAATGAGCGAAGTGCTTGGGCTGGTTGCCGTTGATGAGATTTCTTATCAGGATGCTGCTGAAATTCTCTGTATACCGCTGGGTACTGTACGTAGCAGAGTTTCGCGGGCTCGCGCAGTTCTGCGTGCGCAGTTCGAGCAGGCTGGCATTAAGCTACAGTTCTAACCACACCGTGGCGATCAAACTGATCGCAAGGTAACCGATACCAGCGTCTCCTCACGTCGACGTTGAGCGTCTTTGCTGAGTGATGATTCATTTTTCGGTGCAGCAGATTTGTCAGTACCGACCGCATTCATCATCGCTGCAGCGGCATAAACATCGAGGTCACTGCGTTGAGCTTTTTCTGAAAGGACTACATCGGGTTTTAGTTGTTTCTTGCGTTGATCTCGACTGATTGCCTGAACCGGCAATTGATTATCTAATTGGCTAGCAACTGCCATACTTTGAATTTCAGTGACCCGCAGGGGATCGCTCACCGTGCTGAGCTGAACTCGGATACTTTCCATGAGCGCTGCGAGTTGTGGTGATGGCCCGGCCGATGTCTCACCTTTCTCAAAATACCCCTCGAGAAATTCGAAATAGCCAAGTACACCCGCTTTCTCCTTAAGGGTCACCTCACGCGAAGAGCGTGCGTGTATATCCTGCGATAAGCGTTCAAGAGCGGCCGTAACACGCTCGCGCGTGAGGCTCATTGGAGAGCGGTTGAATTCAGCCGAAAGGCGGTCCAGCAGGTCTGGGGCGCCGGCTGTGCCTTCGCGATCGTCACTACTACGCAGCTCTGTTAAAGCGCTTATACCGATCTCTTTCGGCTCTGCTAAGGTGCCTGCCCCTAGAGCCGACAGCGAACTGGCAACTGGGTCCAAAACATCGATCTCTTTCTGCTCTGCCAAGGCGCCTGCCCCGGGAGCCGACAGCGAATTGGCAACTCGGTCCAAAGGCCGCCGAGAGCTTTCGCGAGCGGCTGGCAGTGCCCTGCCCGACAACTGGGGAATTGAGGCCAAGTTATCTTCAGCGGTAGGCGGTGAATAGGGGGCCTGTAGCGCTTGGTCAGCGTCTTCGTGGGACGGCATCGGGGATCTCTGAGCAGATACTCGGGACTCGATATCGGCTGGCTGTTCTTGCATTAAGGCGGTAAAGCGGTCTGCCGATACTTGCGCCGCGTGCTCGTTCATTTGCCTGAATCTGGCGTGTAGCCTTTCCTTATCAGAGAGATAAGCGGCATCAGCGCGACGTTTGGCTTCGCGACGATATTTATCGGATTCATCATTGATTTCCCTTGGGATCTCTCTCCCAGCGCTAATGCCATAGGTGTTGATGATGGTCATGAAACCTCCGGGTTATTGGCTGACTGTTGCGGATAACCGCTTGCTTCATATCCCTCGAATTGCAAAGGCAATTTTTCTCTAGCGTAGTAGTCAACGAGTTCTGTTTCACTATCTACCGGCCCCGCCGACGAGTCAATTAAGGAGAAAAAAATACGATCGTGATCGGGCGGTAAGGCGCGGATACTTAATGGAATAAATCCAATCCGATTCAAGGCTCTGATCGAGCGATGGTTATCTTTGTAGGCTGAGGTCAGCATGACTGGCACACCCAGTTGCGCTGCATAGGTACAGGCTAAACGACCAGCAGCGGTAGCAAATCCAGATCCCTGAAA
>JAIXQV010000218.1 GCA_027485535.1 Oxalobacteraceae bacterium
CAGGTCGTCACCAAACAGCGTCACAAATGCAGGTGTTGGCTGGAAGTGGAGCGGCTGTGTTTCTCGAACTTGGCGGCGGGACTGATCAATCGCGTTCATGACGACTTCCAACGAGGCGTGTGCGGGTGACAGGCAGAGCGCACCTGTCTCCCGTGTGTGCCTCGCCTAAGCGCCGAGTTCGGTATCTGATTCAGCGACCAATCATTCAGCTCGTCACGCCGTTAGCGATGACCCGACGCACCAGGTCGCGGTCGGGTAGCGGGTCCTCGTGCGCGGCAAAGCCGACACGCTGTTCCCCGGCGCGATGAAGCATTCGTAGCTCGCTCCCCACAATTTCAGTTGAGTGACGCTCGAAGCCATCTTTGCCAGTCCATTTACGCGTCTGGAGATGTCCCTCGATATAGACCAGCGCGCCCTTTTTCAGATGCTGACCGGCGATTTCCGCCAAGCGCTTGTAAAGCACTACGCGATGCCACTCGGTTGCGTCCCGCCGCGCGCCGGCGGATTTGTTTTTCCAGTTTTCACTCGTTGCCACTGAGAGGTGCGCAACGCAATCACCATTGGTCATCGTGCGAATTTCAGGATTGTGTCCGAGGTGGCCGATTAGCATGGCCTTGTTGAGCGTACCTGTCATGATGTTTGAGATGCTTCCTTACGCTGTTGGTGAACGAAATGTCCTGGCGTTCTAGCCCGACGGCTTTTCGGTACCCGGCTTACTGCACGACGCGTCGCGCGATGAAGCCGCCAATCGCGGTGATTCCGCTCAGGCCCTTGATGGACAAGCTACCCGCCAGCTCTGGTGGCATGGCGCCATCGATCGGACCAAAAAATCGTAGCCCTGCGTAACCGGCGGCGCCACCATGGGTGATGCCACCGATAGCGGTGTTGCCGGGCGTGCCGAATGGCAGCACATTAGTGCTGCCGACGGTCAGCTTGACACTGGGCTCCAGATTCGCCGGAAGCACCTCATCAATACGGACATTTAGCAGCCGCAGCGTGGCCTGCTTGGCGCTGAAATCCACGGTGACCTCCAAGTCGGCCGCCACCGGGTACACCTCGGTTTGTCCATCCGGGCTATACCAGCCGCGAACGTAGCCCTGGTAGGTGGCGCTGCCGCTGCTTGGCAAGGAGGCGGGATCGGTCAGCTGTCCGAATGCAATGCTGCCCCGCCGCTCCTTGTTGTGCTCACGACCACCGCCCCACTCTTGGATGTTGATCGTGTCCTTGGTGACCCAACCTGCGACATGGGCGTAGCGATAGTTCCAGTTCCATAAGTCACGGTAGCCTTTGAAGCCCGCGAAAGGCATCTGATCCGGACCCTGGGTCGCGCCATCTTCGTGCAAACGGGTCGCGCTGATTTGGTTCGGTTTCAAGCCACCGGTGCGCCAGTTGCCGGCAAGAAGACGTAAGCCATTGTTGGCAGCAGTGACGCACGCGGTATCACTGCTGTCACAAGTCGGCGCTGGTCGTTCGAAATAATGATTGTTTGCGTAGTGGTCTTTCGTCCCGGTGAACGTGGAGGCGTTGTTGTCCCAGAATGGATCAACTTGCGGCGATAGCGCCAGCAGAGTCGACATGCCCTGCTCACCTAGTTGAACGCGTCCGCGCTTCAAACCAAAGCTTTCAATAATTCGAGGCCGTTCTGTTCTGCCGTCCCACAGTAGCTTGAGCTGCGACAGCAATAAATCAACGGCGCTGATATTCGCATCCGCATCATGCAAAACACGAAGTTCTGCAAAGCCTTCATTGGTGGGCATCAAGCCGAATGCTTCCGCGGTGTTGCTGTTGGTGGGCAGCAGGTCACTGGTCGAAAAGCCAATGGTTTGCAGACCGTTCTTGCTGAGCTGTATGGTGCCTACCGACACGCCTAGCGCCTCGCCGCTGCACGCGGATACGCCGCTTGGGCAGGGACTTTGCCCATTCGTGGTGCCGCCAGAGCCTCCGCTGATCGGCGAACTGCCTATCACGCCGCTATTGCCAGTGCTGCTGCCACCACCAAGCCCAGAGGCGACGCCGCTGACACCGCCCCCGTCACTACACGCTACGAGCCCGATCAGCAGCGTTGCAATTGCACCGGCCCTTGCCATCAAATATCTCATCCCTGCTCCCTAGTCGTGATCCGAAATTGGCACGTAACGGCGTACAACCGCACGGCAGTGACGAACTTAGGGCAAGGCCTGATTGCCTTATTGAGCGCTGACAACCAATCAAAAACCTATGCATCGTGATAACCAGCACGCTTACGCTGAAGCAAATCAGGCTTTAAGTGCAGGCGTTGCACGAGGCTGACTAAGCGCCCGTTATAATTTGCCTTTCTTTTGCGACATAACGTCCGCGCGGCTCACTCTCCATGCAACAGCAACACAAAGAACAGGTCAGCAGCTTATTCGCCGAGGCGGTAGCGCCACTGATCGCCGGCACCGATGTCGTAATGCCTGTCATTACCCTTGAGCGTCCGCGCGATCCTTCCCATGGTGATCTGGCCTGCAACTTGGCGATGCAGCTGGCCAAGCCACTCAAGCGAAATCCGCGCGAGCTCGCACAGGCGATCGCGCAGGCAGTGCTGGAGCATCCATCGCGTGTCGGCTTGATCGAGTCGATTGATATTGCCGGCCCGGGTTTCATCAATCTTCGCGTTGCATTAGCGGCGAAGCAGGCCGTGATTGGGCGCATCTTTGCGGATGTGCAGTGTTACGGACGCACGAATTTGGCGGCAGCCAGCAAAGTGCTGGTCGAGTTTGTCTCGGCCAATCCGACCGGACCGCTGCATGTGGGTCATGGAAGGCAAGGTGCATTGGGTGACGCGATTTGCGCCTTGCTGGAGGCGCAGGGTTATGCCGTACAGCGCGAGTTCTACTACAACGATGCGGGAGTACAAATAGCGACGCTCGCGTCATCAGTGCAGGCGCGCGCCAAGGGCAGCAAGCCGGGCGACGCTGACTGGCCTGAGTCTGCCTACAACGGGGATTACATCGCCGATATTGCAGCGGACTTCATCGCACGACAAACAGTCTCAGCAGCCGATGGCGAGCCCGTTACTGCAAGCGGCGATATCAACGACATTGAATCCATCCGTCGCTTTGCCGTTGCGTATTTACGGCATGAACAGGATCTGGATTTACAAGCCTTTGGTGTGCGCTTCGATAACTACTACCTTGAATCATCCCTCTACAGCGACGGCAAGGTCGAGGCCGCCGTCAGCGCGCTCAAGGCGGCAGGCAAAACCTATGAGCAAGAGGGTGCGCTGTGGCTCAAGAGTACTGAGTACGGTGATGATAAAGACCGTGTGATGAGAAAGTCTGACGGTACCTACACCTACTTCGTACCTGACGTGGCGTATCACATCACCAAGTGGCAGCGCGGTTTTCATAAAGTGATCAATATCCAAGGCAGCGACCACCATGGCACGATTGCCCGGGTACGCGCTGGATTGCAGGCAGTCGGTCTGGGTATTCCGGCCGGCTATCCTGACTATGTGCTGCACAAGATGGTCACCGTCATGCGAAACGGTGAAGAAGTAAAAATTTCCAAGCGCGCTGGCTCTTACGTGACGCTGCGCGATCTGATCGAGTGGTCGGCCGGTGAGGCGCACGATGCTGATAGCCAGCGTGATCTCACCCGAGGACGTGACGCAGTACGTTTCTTCCTCATCTCTCGCAAAGCGGATACCGAGTTTGTATTTGACGTCGATCTCGCGCTGGCGCAATCCGACGAAAACCCGGTTTACTACGTGCAGTATGCACACGCGCGTATCTGCTCGGTGTTGACGCAATGGGGTGGTGATGAAGCGATGTTGCGCAGCACGGAGTTGTCCGCATTAAGCTCGCCGCGTGAGGCTAGTTTGTTGGCCAAGTTGGCTGATTACCCTGAGGTTTTGAAAAAAGCGGCAGATGAACTGGGCCCGCATCAGGTAGCGTTTTATTTGCGCGAGTTAGCCGGCGAGCTGCATAGCTATTACAACGCTGAGCGGGTACTGGTTGACGATGCAGCGCTCAAGCATGCGCGGCTGGCACTGCTGCTGGCCACGCGGCAGGTGCTACGCAATGGCCTGGCGCTGATCGGTGTCTCTGCGCCGGCGAGAATGTAGCGATGGGCTTTCAGCGCGGCGCCTACCGGCAGCAAGGCGGAACCACCGCCGGTCTGATTATTGGTTTGATCATTGGTCTGTTGATCGCTGTAGGCATTGCGATGACGATCATGAAAACGCCGCTGCCATTTATCGATAAGATCGGTAAGCCTTTGCAGTCGGGCGGCGATTTGGGTGACCCCAACAAGTCACTGCAAGGTAGCACGCGTGACTCGCGCGATACTGCTTCGAGCGCCAGCGCCGCGCCGCCTGCACCACCGCCACCTGCGGTTGAGCCCAAGCGCCCACCTAGCTCAGCGCCAACCCCAACGCCGCCGGCAGCTTCACGGCAGAATGAAAAGCCGGCGACTATCACTGCGCCGGAGCCCTCTTCGGCAGGCGGCAGCGGCTTCACCTACTATCTACAGGCGGGCGCATTTCGCGAGCGTCAGGATGCCGAGGCGACCAAGGCGCGACTGGCGCTAATGGGTGTCGCCGCTGCTATTGCCGAGCGCAAGTCCGAGATGGGTACGCTGTACCGCGTACGCGTCGGTCCGTTTGATGATGTCGAGGGTATGAATCGGGCACGCGTTCGTTTGTCCGACAATGGTGTCGACGCAGCGGTTGTTCGCGTCCCGAAATAAATCACACTTAAGGAAAGTTTCATGCGCCTGTTGCACCGCTTGTTGTTGATCGCCAGCCTGAGCCTGGTTTCCATCGGCGCTACTGCCGCCCCGAACGCACCGGTTGAGGGTGTCGAGTATCAGCGGCTGTCGCAGCCGCAGCCGACAGAGTCCGGCAAAAAGGTCGAGGTGCTCGAATTCTTTTGGTACAACTGCCCGCACTGCCACGCTTTCGAACCGCATCTCGCGGAATGGGCGAAAAAACAGGGTGACCGCATTGTGCTCAAGCGCATCCCGGTTGGATTTCGCGAATCATTCGCTCCGCAGCAAAAGCTCTACTTTGCGCTGGAGGCCATGAATCGGCTCGACCTGCATACCCTGGTGTTCGATGCGATTCATCAGCGGCGCATGAAACTGAACACTGAGCCCGAGATCATGGCTTTCATGGAAAAGCAAAGCATCGACCATAAAAAATTTGCCGAGACGTTTAATTCGTTCAGCGTACAGAGTAAAGTCGGCCGAGTGAAACAGCTACAGGAAGCATTCCGTATTGATGGTGTACCCACGGTCGCGATCGACGGTCAGTATGTGACCTCGCCATCGATTGTTGGTCAGAGTATGCGGGGCGCCCCGGAGGAAATACTGAATAGCGCGACTCTGCTAGTGATGGACGCACTCGTCGCTAAGAAGAAGTAAGCGCCTATCGTTTTTTGTAAGTGCGCACCAAGGCCCGCAGCATGTCGAGGCCAATTTGCCGATGGTGCTCATCGAGTTGGTTCAGCAACGCGGTGGCGCGTTGATCCGTCATGCTGGTATCCGCGCCTCCACCCTTGCGGGTGTCGCCATTGCCGAAACGCAGCCAATCCGCCGGCACATCCAGCCAGCCCGCTAGCGCGCGTAGCTTTTCCTGCGTCGGAATAGATTCGCCCTGCAGCCATTTGCGTGCAGCGTGTACGGTGACGGGATGGCCATTGAAACGCCCGTTGAATTCTCGTGCTAGCTGGGTTGGGCTATGCGGCGAGTACTCGGCATTACGCAGCGCTTGTTGCAGCCTCTCGCTGAATGCCAAGCGTTCTTGTGACGAATTCATGGAGCACCACTATTTTTCATGACTCACACTATTCCATGCGGACGTGTAATAGTCAGTCTTAATGATGGCGATTATTTGTTAACAAACAAAACTTGGTTTTATAAGAGTTAATGGCTGATCTAGGCCATAAGAGTATTTGAGAGGTTTTGTTGCGGCGCACATCAAAAGGCTTTCCCAAAATGCGCCAACAGCATTGAATCGATGTGAAACAGTGCAAATGGAAGCTGCGCGGCAAGCCCTCCCACTGAGAGAAAAACCCGGTGATTACCCGAGTGCTCTTGTGGGTCGGCAGTGGTGGATAGACGTCTTTAGCGCTGTGTGACGAAGCGAATCACACCGTCGTCGTCGTGCGTTCGCATTAACTCGCCTGCGAACCACAAACGATGCAAATGCGCGAGTGCCTCGCCCATGGCGAAGGTAAGTTGGTGCATATCGAGGTCGCGCTTGAACATCAAAGGCACGATATCCGCCGCAGAGCGCGGGGTACTACACGCCTCTCGAACCTCATCCAGCCTCTCGGCATGGTGTGCCTCCAATTGCCGCACGCGCTGCCGAATGCCGAGAAACGGTTTGCCATGCGACGGTAACACCAGCGTGTGCTCTGGCAAGGGGCTGAATTGCTGTAGTGACTCAAGAAACTGTCCCACGGCATCAGCCTCAGGCTCGATCGCGAATACCGAGGTGTTGGTCGAAATCTTCGGTAGCAGCATGTCGCCGGAAATCAGCACGTTCAGCGATTCGCAATACAGCGCAGCATGCTCGGGCGAGTGTCCGGTACCGATAATTACGCGCCAGTTGTGTGCGCCAATGCGAATCGATGTGCGTGCATCCAGCCGGATGAACTGCTCCGGCACCTTCGGCACCAGGGTCGGGTAATACTGCTTGCGGCCCTCGAGTTGCGCCAGCTTTTCGGTATCGAGCAGGCCGTGGCGACGAAAATGCGGGATCATCGCCGGGCCGTCAGCGCCGGGAAGCCCGGCAGACATCATGCGTGCAAAGCCGTACTCACCCACGGTCATCCACAATGGGACCTGCCAGCGCTCGCACAGCCAAGCCGCGAGGCCAACATGGTCAGGATGGCAATGGGTGACTATCACACGGGTGATCGGACGACTATCGAGCGCCTCCGAAAACACCTGTTCCCATGCCGCGCGCGTGGCATCGTTAGCAATTCCACAATCAACTGCTGCCCAGCCATCTCCATCCTCCAGTAACCATAGGTTGATATGGTTAAGCGCGAAGGGCAGGCCCATGCGAATCCAGCGCACGCCGGATGCGACTTCCAGTGAGGCGCCGCTGGCGGGCAAAGTGTCGCCAAAAGGGTAGGAGAGTTCGGATTCCAGTGGGTTCATGGCAGTGCTTTCGCCGACGGCGCGCAAGGGCTTGCAATGGATGCTGGCACGCCTACAATAGCCGGCAATTGACGTTTACGTAAACGTCCATTCTACTCTCGCTGCGCGGCCTGTCCGGCGCGAGCATTGCACCCCATGGCCATGGCGACCTACACCATCACCGAGCTAGCGCGCGAATTCGACATCACGCCTCGCACCATCCGTTTCTATGAGGATCAGGGCCTGATCAGTCCAAAGCGCGAAGGTAGCGGCGGCCGGGTGCGCGTCTATGGCGCGCGTGAGCGCACGCGCTTGAAGCTCACGCTGCGCGGTAAACGACTGGGTCTGACGCTGTCAGAGATCAAGGATCTGGTGGACATGTATGACTCGCCCAAAGATTCCTCGGCCCAGCTGCAACGCTTTCTCGCTGTGCTGGGTCGGCATCGAGAGATGCTTGAGCAGCAGCGTGAAGATCTGGAACTTACGCTGTCCGAGATTGCGCTGCACGAGGCGCAGTGCCGCCGCCTACTGGACGAAGGTCTGCCCAAGCGCAAAGGCGCTGGTGTGCGACGCGTCGCCTGAACCCGACAACACTGCACGAAGGAATCCGCATGCTTGACTTGCCCGGACTAAGCTTTGACCACGGCGATGACATCGCCGCATTACGCGACGCTATTCAACAATTCGCTGCGGCTGAGATCGCACCACGTGCGGAAGCTATCGACCGCAGCGATCAGTTTCCGATGGACTTGTGGCGCAAGATGGGCGATCTGGGTCTGCTCGGTATCACTGCTGACGAAGCCTACGGCGGCAGCGCAATGGGCTACCTTGCGCACATTATCGCGATGGAGGAAATCTCGCGTGCCTCGGCATCTGTCGGGCTGTCATACGGCGCGCACTCTAACTTGTGCGTGAATCAGATTCGTCGTAACGGCACTGACGAGCAAAAAGAAAAATATTTGCCGAAACTGATCTCGGGTGAGCATATCGGTGCGCTGGCAATGTCCGAGCCAAACGCCGGCTCCGATGTGGTCGGTATGCGTTTGCGCGCCGATTTCAAACGCGATCACTGGGTACTCAACGGTAGCAAGATGTGGATCACCAACGGCCCGGACGCCGATGTGTTGGTGGTCTACGCAAAAAATGATCTTGAAGCCGGTGCGCGCGGCATCACCGCGTTTTTGATCGAGAAAAATTTCAAGGGATTTTCAGTTGCACAGAAGCTCGACAAGCTCGGTATGCGCGGCTCACACACGGGTGAACTCGTCTTTCAGGATTGCGAGGTACCAGCAGAAAATGTACTGGGTGGTCTTGGTCGCGGCGTCAATGTACTGATGTCCGGCTTGGATTACGAGCGCGCTGTGTTGTCGGGCGGGCCACTCGGCATCATGCAAGCGTGTATGGATGTGGTGGTGCCTTATGTGCACGACCGCAAGCAGTTTGGCCAGCCAATTGGTGAGTTTCAGCTCATGCAGGGCAAGCTGGCGGATATGTATTCAACCATGATGGCGTGCAAAGCCTACGTCTATGCCGTCGGTCAGGCCTGTGATCGGGCAAGTACGCCCGATCAGGTGCGCGCGCTACGTAAAGACGCTGCTGGGGCGATTCTGTATTCCGCAGAAAAGGCCACGTGGATGGCGGGCGAAGCGATTCAGGCGCTGGGTGGAAACGGCTATATCAATGACTACCCGACTGGCCGCCTGTGGCGCGACGCGAAGTTGTATGAGATTGGTGCTGGCACCAGTGAAATTCGTCGTATGTTGATCGGTCGCGAATTGTTCGCCGAAACCGCCTGAAAGGATTTCGCTAGCCATGCAGCACTTTCCCAAGCTGTTGTCGTCGCAAATCGCGTTCGATATCGCGCGCGTTATTATCGATGGTTTCGACAAACACTATCGCTTATTTCGCGAAACGAGTCAGGCCGCCCGTCGCCACTTCGAGCAATCGACTTGGAAAGAGGCGCAGGCCGAGGCGCGTCAGCGGATTGCCTTTTATGATCAGCGGGTGCAGGAATGCGTGCAGACGCTGGAAGATGAATACGCCCAAGATGAGCTGACCGATACCGTCTGGCGCGAGGTCAAGTTGCACTACATTGGCATGCTCACCGAGCACCGTCAGCCCGAGCTAGCCGAGACCTTTTTCAACTCGGTGTGTTGCAGCATTCTGCATCGCACCTATTTCAATAACGATTTCATCTTCGTCTGGCCGACTATCTCAACCGAGTACATTGAGCCGCGCGAAAGTGTTCCCGCATATCGTGTGTACTACCCTGCGAAAGATGGCATGCGTAATGCGCTGCGCCGCATGGTCACCAATTTCCAATTCGCGGGCGAGTTCGCCGATCTCGAGCATGACCTTGGCATGGTCGAGGCGCGATTAAACGCCTTGCCCGGCAATGACAATCAGGAAGCGAATTACCAGCTGCAGGTATTGTCTTCGCCATTTCTGCGCAATAAGGGTGCATACCTGGTCGGTAAGCTGGTCAACGGTAGCCACAGCCACGGCTTTGTCATTCCGGTGCTGCACAATCGACGCGGCGCATTATTCATCGATGCCTTGTTGACAGACCCGAGTCAGATTACTTTGCTGTTTTCTTTCACTCGCGCTTACTTCATGGTCGACATGGAAGTGCCGTCGGCCTACGTAAATTTCTTGCACAACATCATGCCGAGCAAGCCGCGCGGCGAGATTTACACGATTCTCGGTTTACAGAAGCAGGGCAAGGCCGCGTTCTACCGCGACTTCTTGCATCATCTTGCGCACTCGTCGGATAACTTCGCCATCGCACCGGGGATCCGCGGGCTGGTGATGGTGGTATTTGCACTGCCGTCTTTTCCTTATGTATTCAAAGTGATCAAGGATCATTTCCCCGCGCCCAAAGAAACCACGCGTGAGCTGGTCAAAGAAAAATACCTGCTGGTCAAATACCACGATCGTGTCGGCCGTATGGCGGATACGCTGGAGTATTCAAATGTGGCGTTTCCGCGCGCGCGCTTCCCGGATGAATTGCTGGACGAATTAAAGGAGGTCGCGCCATCCCTGATTGAAGAAGATACGGATCAGGTCATCGTTCGCCATCTTTACATTGAGCGTCGCATGACGCCGTTGAATATCTGGCTCACCGAGGCCGAGGCTGCTGGTGATGATGCGAAGATGGAGCATGGCGTACGCGAGTACGGCAACGCCATCAAAGATTTGGTCGCGGCGAATATTTTTCCCGGCGACATGCTCTATAAAAACTTCGGCGTCACGCGCCAAGGACGCGTCGTGTTTTACGACTACGACGAAATCGAGTACATCACCGATTGCAATTTCCGTGATATCCCGGCGCCGCGCAACGAAGAGGATGAAATGGCCAGCGAGCCTTGGTACTCGGTCGCCAAGAATGACGTATTTCCGGAGCAATTTAGTGTTTTCTTGCTCGGCAACCCTAAAGTGCGTCATTACTTCATGAAGCATCACGCAGATTTATTGAGTGCCGACTACTGGCGGCAAAAGAAAGCGCGCATCCTCGAGGGGCAGGTTGAGGATGTCTTCCCTTACCCGCAAGAGACACGTTTTATTCATCAGCAAGGCGCAGGTGCGCCAGCCGCATAGGCGGAGTGAACACAGGAGATCATCATGCAAGACCCGATTGTTATCGTCGGTGCAGCGCGCACGCCAATGGGTGCGTTTCAAGGCGACTTCGCCTCACTCGCGGCCGCTGATCTTGGTGCAGTCGCGATCCGCGCTGCGCTCGAGCGCAGCGGTGTCAAGTCTGATGTCGTCGACGAGGTGATTTTTGGTAATTGCCTGATGGCGGGACAAGGGCAGGCGCCAGCACGGCAAGCAGCGATCAAGGCGGGCGTTCCGGTGTCTGCGGGCGCAGTGACCTTGTCGAAGATGTGTGGCTCGGCGATGCAGGCGGCGATCTATGGCGTTGACTCGCTGCTCGCAGGCACCAATACCGTGGTGGTCGCTGGTGGTATGGAGTCGATGACGAATGCGCCGTATTTGATTCCCAAAGCGCGCGGCGGCTACCGCATCGGGCACGGCATGATTTACGACCACATGATGCTCGATGGTTTGGAAGATGCTTACGAGCGCGGGCGTTCCATGGGCACCTATGCTGAAGACTGCGCGGCCAAGTATCAGTTCACGCGCGAGCAACAAGATGCCTACGCAATCGCCTCGGTACAGCGCGCGCAAGCTGCGGCCGCCGCCGGATCGTTTGATTGGGAAATCGCCCCCGTGACTGTCGCAGGCAAGGGCGGTGATATCGTCATTGCGAAAGATGAAGGCCCGCTGAAAGCCAAGCCGGAAAAAATCAGCGCGCTGAAGCCAGCTTTCAAAAAAGACGGCACCATTACCGCCGCGTCTTCCTCGTCGATTAATGATGGTGCAGCGGCGCTGGTGCTAATGCGTGAGTCGACGGCGAAAAAAATGTCGGTGATGCCCATTGCGCGCATTCTTGCGCATACGCGCCATTCACAAGAGCCGAGCTGGTTTACGACGGCGCCGGTCGGCGCCATACAAAAAATTTATGACAAAACTGGTTGGTCGACGGGCGATGTTGATCTTTTCGAAGTGAACGAGGCATTCGCCGCAGTGGCGATGGCGGCTATGCATGATCACGGCATCGCGCACGAGAAGATCAATATTCACGGCGGCGCCTGTGCGCTTGGCCATCCGATTGGCGCTTCTGGCGCACGCATCATCGTTACGCTACTTGGGGCCTTGAAGAAGACAGGCGGCAAGCGTGGCGTTGCTTCGTTATGCATCGGTGGCGGTGAGGCGACTGCGATTGCACTGGAGATGTTCTGATGGCGCGCACAGCACTCATCATCGGCGCTTCGCGCGGAATTGGTCGCGAGTTTGTCCGTCAACTCTGCGCGGACGGTTGGAAGGTATTCGCTACCGCGCGCGACGATGCGTCGCTGGCGATGCTAAGCGATGAGGGCGCGCATGCCATTAAAACCGACGTGACGAAGCCCGAGTCGCTGGCCGAGCTGCCATGGCGTCTTGATGGTGAGAAGATCGACCTCGCCTTGTATGTGGCGGGCGTGCTTCCTAACTGGGAAGGCGCAACCGAGTCACCAAGCTTGGCCGATTTCGATGCGGCGATGCATGCGAACGTACTGGGTGCGATGCAGTCGCTGCCTTTGCTCGCGCCCTTTGTGTCTGATGCGAAGGGCCGCTTTATCTTCATCACCAGTGTCATGGGTAGCATCGCAGAGGCCAGCGGCAGCACCGCCTGGATTTATCGCGCATCGAAAGCGGCGCTCAACATGGCGGTGTATTCGGCGCGTCGGGATTATCCCGATCTCACGCTGGCGGTGATACACCCAGGCTGGGTACAGACGGAGATGGGCGGTCCAGGCGCGACGGTGGTAGTGCGGGACAGTGTGGCGGGCATGCGCAAGGTGATCGAGACCTTGAAGCCGTCGGACTCAGGGGTGTTTTTAGCTTACGACGGAAGAAAAATAGCCTGGTGATTGAATAAATAAAGCTGACGTTTTAAAACGTGATGCCCTCAATGGAGTCATCCCGGCGCAGGCCGGGATCCAGTGACTTGATCTGACTTGATACATAACGAATTCGCTGCATGATCCTTTCCGAGCAACACCACATGATCCGCGATGCGCTGCGCGAATTCTCGCAGCAGCAATTATTGCCGCATGCCGCAGCCTGGGATCGCGAGCGCCGCTTTCCGCGTGAAGCGCTGCGACAGCTCGCGCAACTCGGCACGTTTGGTATCGCCGTCCCTGAGGCATATGGCGGCGCTGGCTTGGACTATCTGGCGCTCGCGATAGTGATTGAAGAAATTGCGGCGGGTGATGGCGGCACCTCGACCATCATCTCAGTCAATAACTGCCCGGTCTGTAGCATCGGCCTGAGTTATGCCGACGAGGTTCAAAAGGCGCAATGGTTGCAGCCGCTGGCACGTGGCGACATGCTCGGTGCTTTCGCGCTCACCGAGCCGCATGCGGGTAGCGACGCGTCAGCGCTCCGGACCAGTGCGCGTCGCGATGGCGATCACTATGTGCTGAACGGTGTGAAGCAATTTATCACCAGCGGGAAAAATGCCGATGTTTGCATCGTGATGGCGGTCACTGATAAAACAGCCGGCAAGCGCGGCATTAGCGCGTTCTGGGTTCCGACCAACACACCGGGATATATCGTCGCCCGCGTTGAAGACAAACTAGGTCAGCATTCTTCCGACACCGCACAAATTCTGTTTGAAGACTGCCGCATCCCGGTTGCTAATCGGATTGGCGAAGAAGGTATGGGCTACAAGATTGCCTTGTCAGGTCTTGAAGGTGGTCGCATCGGTATTGCAGCTCAAGCGCTCGGGATGGCGCGCGCCGCGTTTGAGGCGGCGCTGGCCTATGCTAAAGACAGAGAAAGTTTCGACCAGCCCCTATTCGATCACCAAGCGGTGCAATTCAAGCTCGCCGACATGGCAACCCAGATCGAGGCGGCACGCCAATTGGTATGGCACGCAGCGAGCATGAAAGACGCCAGCGTGCCTTGTTTGAAAGAGGCTGCGATGGCCAAGTTATTTGCGAGCGAAATGGCGGAAAAAGTTTGTAGCGATGCGATACAGATTCATGGCGGCTATGGCTACCTGGCAGACTTCCCGGTTGAGCGCATCTATCGCGATGTCCGCGTGTGCCAGATTTATGAGGGAACCAGCGACATCCAAAAAATATTGATCGGGCGAGCGCTTGCATGAGAACCTGAACATTGCGCAACCTGATTCAACACCCGGAACAACGCTGCCGCACAGACCATCTCCGATGTGCCGATTGTAGAAACATTCATCAACATACGTACTCATAAAAGCACCGGCTAAAAGCCACACTGAGACACCATGAATAGTAACGACACGCCTTGCCCTTGCGGCGGAAAACAGATTCACAGCTGCTGCGGTCCTTTTCTGGCAGGTACCGCCGTCGCTGACACGCCTGAAAAATTAATGCGCTCCCGCTATAGCGCTTATGTCACGGGCGCCGAAGACTATCTGAAAGCGACCTGGCATCCGTCGACACGCCCGCAAGACACCGTCACCGACCCCAGCATGAAGTGGCTCGGGCTGGAAGTGAAAGCAGTGACGCAAGACGCCGATCAGGGGACGGTGAGTTTTTTGGCGCGTTGTCGTGTCGCTGGTAAAGCGCATCGCTTGCAAGAGACCAGCCGTTTCGTCCGCGAAGACGGGCTTTGGTTTTATGTCGATGGCGAATTTGAAAAACCACCGGTTGAGAAACCGTAAACGGAGACAGCTCAGATGCCGGTGATTGAATCCAAGCTGAACGCGCGCTCGCCTGAGTTCGTAGCCAATGCTGACGCAATGCAGGCGCTGGTGGATGATTTGCGCGCGCATTGCGAGCGCATCGCATTGGGCGGTGGTGAAGAGGCGCGCGCTAAGCATGTGGCGCGTGGCAAGCTGTTGCCGCGCGAGCGGGTGAATCAGTTGCTCGATCCCGGCACGCCCTTTCTCGAATTCTCGCAACTCGCGGCTTTCGAGATGTATGACAACGCCGCGCCGTCAGCTGGCGTGATCGCCGGCATCGGCCGTATCAAAGGCCAGGAATGCGTGATCGTCTGTAATGACGCCACGGTGAAAGGCGGCACGTATTACCCGATGTCGGTCAAGAAGCATTTGCGCGCGCAGGAAATCGCGCAGCAGAATCATTTGCCCTGTGTGTATCTGGTGGACTCGGGTGGAGCAAACTTACCGAATCAGGATGATGTATTTGCGGACCGCGATCATTTCGGCCGGATTTTTTTCAATCAGGCCAATATGTCGGCGCAGGGCATACCGCAAATTGCCGTGGTCATGGGTTCATGTACCGCGGGCGGCGCGTATGTGCCCGCCATGAGCGATGAGTCCATCATCGTCAAGAATCAGGGCACGATCTTTTTGGGTGGGCCGCCGCTGGTGAAAGCGGCGACTGGCGAAGTGGTGAGTGCTGAAGATCTAGGTGGCGGTGATGTGCACACCCGCTTATCGGGCGTTGTGGATCATTTGGCGCAAGACGATACTCATGCATTAGCGCTCGCGCGCAGTATTGTGGGCAATCTGAATCGCACCAAACCGCAACCACTCGCCTTGCGCGAGCCAGTTGCACCGATATATGACGCCAGCGACATCTATGGTGTGATTCCCACCGATACGCGTAAGCCTTTTGATGTGCGCGAGGTGATCGCACGTCTTGTCGATGGCAGCGAGTTCGACGAGTTCAAGGCGCGCTTTGGCAGCACCTTGGTGTGTGGCTTTGCGCATTTGTATGGCATGCCGATCGGCATCGTCGCCAATAACGGCATCCTGTTCTCAGAGTCGGCACTGAAAGGCGCGCACTTCATCGAGTTGTGCTGTCAGCGCAAAATCCCCCTCGTGTTTTTGCAGAACATTACCGGCTTCATGGTCGGCCGCAAATACGAGAACGAAGGCATTGCACGTCATGGCGCAAAGATGGTGACAGCCGTCGCAACCGCACAGGTGCCGAAGTTCACCGTGATCATTGGCGGCAGCTTCGGTGCCGGTAATTACGGCATGTGTGGCCGTGCGTTTGGTCCGCGCATGCTGTGGATGTGGCCGAATGCGCGCATCTCGGTCATGGGCGGTGAGCAGGCGGCATCCGTGCTGGCGACCGTCAAGCGCGACGGCATTGAGGCCAAGGGCGGTAGCTGGAGCGCGCAAGAAGAGGAGCAATTCAAGCAACCTATTCGTGCCCAGTATGAGCACCAAGGCCACCCCTACTACGCCAGTGCGCGGCTATGGGACGACGGCGTGATTGACCCCGCTGATACGCGCACGGTACTCGCGCTGGGTTTATCGGCATCGCTCAATGCGCCGATTCCCGACACTAAGTTTGGCATGTTCCGGATGTAAATCGCGAAGCAATGAATCAGACAGCAAATACCGATTGGGTTGCGCGCAGTCTTGCTAGCGTTTGGCACCCGTGTACGCAGATGCAGCATCACGAGACGCTGCCGCTGATGGCGATTAGTCATGGCAAGGGTGCATGGCTATACGACTACGAAGGGCGCCGCTATCTGGATGCGGTGAGCTCATGGTGGGTTAATCTGTTTGGTCATGCGAACCCTCGCATTAATGCCGCCCTCAACGATCAGCTTGAAAAACTCGAGCATGCGATGCTGGCGGGTTTCACGCATGCGCCGGTGGTGCAGTTGTCAGAGCGACTCGCCGCAAAAACTAATCATGCGCTCGGGCACTGTTTCTTTGCGTCCGATGGTGCGTCGGCCGTAGAGATTGCGCTGAAGATGAGCTTTCATGCCTGGCGCAATGCGGGGCATCCGCAAAAACAGGAATTCGTTTGTCTCACCGGTAGCTACCATGGCGAAACCGTCGGCGCACTCGGCGTGACTGATGTGCCGCTGTTCACGGAGGCTTACGGCGGTATGTACCGCCGCGCCCACGTGGTGGCGTCACCCGCTGCATTCGGTGAGCTAAACGCGCTGTCACAGATGCGCGCGCTACTGGAGCGTCGAGCAGGACAGATTGCTGCCGTCATCGTAGAGCCCTTGGTGCAATGTGCTGGTGGCATGGCTATGTACGAGGCCAGCTATCTCAGTCAGTTGCGCGCTCTGTGCGACCAGTTCTCCGTGCATCTGATCGCTGATGAAATCGCGGTTGGGTGTGGCCGTACCGGAAGTTTCTTCGCCTGCGAGCAGGCGGCGATCTGGCCTGACTTCATGTGCTTATCGAAGGGCATCAGTGGCGGCTATTTGCCACTGTCATTAGTGATGACGACGGAAGATATCTATCAGGCCTTTTATCACCCAGACATTGGCCGCGCTTTCCTGCACTCGCATTCTTACACGGGCAATCCTTTGGCATGTCGCGCTGCGTTGGCGACCCTGGATATTTTCGATGAAGACGATGTGCTGGTTAAAAACCGCGAGCGCGCAGACAAGTTGGGTGCGGCGCTGCTAAAGGTGGCAGCACATCCTAGCGTTAGCAATGCGCGACAGGCGGGCATGATTTGCGCGTTCGATGTCAGCCCGACCAAGACAGAGGGTTTCTCGCGACGGTTTTTTGCAGAGGCTTTGCAGCAAGGCTTGTTGCTACGGCCTATCGGTACCACCGTGTACTGGATGCCGCCGTATGTGGTCTCGGACGAGGAGATTGCGTTACTGGGTGACGTGACGCTGGCGGTTTTGGACAAAGTTGTTGGATGCCGGTCTGCGCCGGGATGACTCACCAGTTGACTCGACTTGTCTCTCAATAAGAAAGAAATAACCGGGGCAGTAAGTATGTTTAATAAAGTTCTGATTGCTAACCGCGGTGAGATCGCCTGCCGTGTCGCTGCCACCGCGCGGCGCCTCGGCATTCGCACCGTTGCGGTGTACTCGCAGGCAGATGCGCAGTCTCAGCATGTAGCGATGTGCGACGAAAGTGTCCTAATTGGCCCCGCATCTGCGAAAGAGAGTTATCTGCAGATTGAGCGCATCATCGCGGCTGCGCGAGAGACGGGTGCTGAAGCAATCCATCCGGGCTACGGGTTTTTGTCGGAGAACGAAGAGTTCGCGGCGGCTTGTGAGGCGAATGGTATGGTCTTCATCGGCCCGCCAGCGTCTGCCATTCGTGCCATGGGCTCAAAGTCAGCGGCCAAGGCGCTGATGGAAAAAGCGCATGTGCCCTTGGTGCCGGGTTATCACGGTGAGCGCCAAGAATCCGATTTCCTGCGTGAGCAAGCCGATGCGATTGGCTACCCGGTGTTGCTGAAAGCGAGCGCGGGCGGTGGAGGCAAGGGCATGCGCATTGTCGAGCGCGGCGAAGACTTTGAAGCCGCACTAGCCTCTTGCAAGCGCGAGGCAATCAATAGTTTTGGCGACGACCGGGTCTTGGTCGAAAAATATCTGCAGCAGCCACGCCATATCGAGATTCAGGTTTTCGCAGATAACCAAGGCGATTGCGTTTACCTGTTCGAGCGTGATTGTTCCGTACAACGTCGGCATCAGAAAGTGCTGGAGGAAGCCCCTGCGCCGGGAATGACGCCAGAGCGACGGCAAGCGATGGGTGAGGCGGCGGTGAACGCCGCGCGCGCGGTTGGTTATGTCGGCGCTGGTACGGTCGAGTTCATCGCAAATCAGGACGGCAGTTTCTATTTCATGGAGATGAACACTCGGCTGCAGGTCGAGCATCCAGTAACCGAGCTGATCACCGGTACGGATCTGGTGGAATGGCAGTTGCGCGTTGCGGCAGGCGAGCCACTGCCCCTGCAGCAACAGGATTTACGTATTGATGGACACGCTATCGAGGCGCGTATCTATGCCGAGAACCCCGAGAAAGGTTTTTTGCCCTCGACCGGTTCTTTGCTTCATCTTCGGTTGCCCGAAGCGGTAGCGTTCGCGCACGGGGAGGTGCGG
The DNA here is from genome assembly GCA_027485535.1 of Oxalobacteraceae bacterium. Classification (GTDB taxonomy): domain Bacteria; phylum Pseudomonadota; class Gammaproteobacteria; order Burkholderiales; family Burkholderiaceae_D; genus Pernthalerella. The sequence continues at coordinate 18,487 of JAIXQV010000218.1, forward strand.
ATTGACGCGGGCGTTCGACAAGGCGATGCAATCACGCCGCATTATGATCCGATGATCGCGAAGCTGATTGTCCATGGTGATGATCGCTCGCAGGCACTGGCGCGCATGCAGCAGGCGCTGCAAGCCATTGAGATTGTCGGGCCGGCGACGAATGTCGCCTTCTTGGCGCGACTGATTGCAACGCCGGCCTTCACCAATGCCGAGCTTGATACCGGTCTGATCGACCGGCACCATGCGCTGCTGTTTCCGCCTGCCGAGTCCGTGCCCATCGAGATGGTCGCGCTGTGGTTGGCCAAGTTGACGACGCCGGAAACCACAAGCTATGACCCTTGGGGTTCTGTGCAGGGTTGGCGTTTGAATGGCAGATACCGCCGTCAGCTTCGCTTCAATTGCGATGACCAGGAATTTGCACTGGAACTCGATTACCGCCGCGATAGCCGGTACATCGCCTACCAGTCACAAGAAACAATGCTGAGCCAAGTGAACGTTGATCAGACCGAAGTATCGTTGCTGATAGCGGGTCGGCATATTTCAGGTCGGGTGATATGGGTTGACGATCGATTCCACGTGTTGTGGCAAGGTTCGCATCGTGTCATTTCATGGAGTGATCCCATTGCGCATGCAGGCGAAAGTGAATCAGACGACGGCCGCCTGACGGCACCGATGCCCGGCAAGATCGTTCAACTGATGGTCGCCGAAGGCGCGAGCGTGGAAAAAGGTGCGCCCCTATTGATCATGGAGGCGATGAAAATGGAACACACGATTAGTGCGCCCGCTAAAGGCAAGGTAGAAGCCTTGAACTACGCTGTTGGCGACCAAGTGGCAGAAGGCGCACAGCTTTTGTCATTTGCACCGGAGGCGAGCTGAGATGCGCTTTCCCGAGAAGGTCAAGCTGGTTGAGGTCGGCCCGCGCGATGGGCTGCAAAACGAAAAACAAACCATACCGGTTGAGGTCAAGCTGGCACTGGTGAATCGTTTGTCCGACGCAGGTTTTCCGAATATCGAAGCGGCGTCATTTGTTTCGCCCAAGTGGGTACCGCAGATGGCGACATCTACCGATTTGATGGCGAGCATCCACCGTCGTCCAGGCACACTTTACTCGGCCTTGGTGCCGAACATGAAAGGTTTTGAGGCGGCACTCGCGGCGTGTGCGGATGAGGTCGTGATTTTCGGCGCAGCTTCCGAAGCGTTCTCGCAAAAGAACATCAACTGCTCGATTGCTGAGTCGATCGAACGCTTTCGCGAGGTTGCCGCTGCTGCGAAAACAAACGGCTTAAGGCTGCGCGGCAGTATCAGCTGCGCACTTGGTTGTCCGTATCAGGGAGAAGTCAGCCCGGAAGCGGTGGCTGATGTCGTACGTCGCATGCGCGATCTTGGGTGCGACGAGATTGATATCGCCGATACCATCGGTGTTGGTACAGCAGTCAAGGTGCAGCGCGTATTCGAACATGTGGCATCCGAATTCCCGCTGGCGCAGCTGGCGGGTCATTTTCATGACACCTACGGACAAGCTTTGGCAAATATCTATGCGGCATTGAGCATGGGCGTTTCAATTTTTCATGCCTCGGTTGCTGGCTTGGGCGGATGTCCCTATGCAAAAGGCGCAACAGGCAACGTGGCAACAGAGGACGTGTTGTATCTTCTCGATGGTTTAGGCATTACTACAGGAGTCGATATCAATGCGGTCGTCGATGCAGGGCAATTTATTTCAAATCATCTTGGGCGGCCATCGGCCAGTCGTGCAGGTAATGCTATCGCTGCGCGTCGTTCACCGGAGCGGAATGAATGAAAGAGACGCTCAAGCCCGGTATTCGATTCGAATGGCAGACAACCGTACCGCCTCGCTCGGCCGTGCCTGCGTTGTATGGCGAACATATCGCGTTCGCACGCGACATGCCGGAGGTACTGGCCACCGGTTATATGGTGGGCTTGATGGAGCTTGCTTGCACACGCGCCATTATTCCCCACCTCGACTGGCCCGCAGAGCAGACTCTCGGTACGCATGTCAGCTTTTCGCATCTTGCGGCGACGCCTCCCGGCATGACGCTCACGATACGTGGCGAGCTGATCGCTGTGGAAGGGCGGCGGGTACGCTTTCAGGTCGAAGCTTGGGATGGTCACGACAAGATCAGCGAGGGCGAGCATGAGCGCGCGATCGTCATCGCAGAAAAATTCAACGCCAAGCTCGAAGAAAAGAAGCGGCGGGCGAAGAACTAAACCCGTGGTCGAGATTCGTCCACCGTTTGATCCACGGACCCACAGCGGCCCATTACCAACGCCGTGTATCGGTGTTTGCGTGATGCATGCGCAAACCGGATTGTGTACCGGTTGCTTGCGTACGATTGATGAAATCATCGACTGGGGCCTTGCCCCTGAAGAGCGCAAACGACAAATCTGGATCGCGCTCGAAGCGCGGCGGGCGCAGGGCTAGCTTGTCATGCAAGCGCAAGCAGTCTACCAGCCACAGAGCGACATCACTGGCCCCGCGTTTAGCGCGTGGTTCAAGATGTTGGCGACCTTATTCAGTTTGGCTTTGATCGGCTACATACTCAGTTTTATACTGCGCTACCCAAGCTTGCCTGATGGCGCCCAACTCTTTTTGTTGGCGGCGATTGCAGTCGTGTTGCTCTACTGGCGCGATTTTTTGCGCGCAACGCTTACCATTAACGCATTCGGCATTCGACAGACTGGCTGGCTGGTGCAGCAAGTCAGTTGGGATGATGTGCGTGGTGCAAAGTTGATCGGCCTTTCGCGTCTAGGCTGGTTGATGCCGCCCCGACTGGCGGTGCGGACGGGCACCGGTTTTCATACATTTAACTGTGGCTCGCCGGAGTTGTTTAGCGAGTTGCAGCGTATTTCACTCGCTTACCAATTAAAGACATGAAACTGCCACCATCAATGGTTATCCTGGAGCGTGGCTGGTTGTCGTCGAATAATGTGCTATTCGCAGGCAAGCAGCGCACTGTCATCGTCGACACGGGATACTGCGCTCATGAGCAGCAAACCTTGGCACTGGTGCAGCATGTGCTGAAAGATCGGCCTTTAGATGCGATCTACAACACCCATTTGCACTCTGATCACTGCGGCGGTAACCATATCTTGCAGCAGCACTACCCGGCGCTGCGTACCTATGTGCCAGAGGCGGAGTTTGCCCGGGTTAACAATTGGTCACGCATGACACCGACATTCAGCGCAACGGGTCAGCGCTGTGAGGAATTTCGTGCGCATGCGGCTGTTCATCCTGACGATCTGATTGATTTGGGAGATATGGAATGGAAGGCGCTCTATGCGCCCGGCCATCATCCTCACTCTTACATTCTGTTTAATCAGCAGCACGGTATCTTGATTTCAGCCGATGCCTTGTGGGAGAAAGGTTTTGGTGTGGTGTTTCCGGCGCTTGACGGTTACGGTGGGTTTAAGGAAGTACGCGCAACGCTGGATATGATTGATGATCTGGCGCCAGCCATCGTGATTCCCGGCCATGGTCGACCATTTACCGATGTGAAGGCCGCACTGCGTGAGGCGTACTCGCGTATCGCTTATCTGGAGGAAGATCCTAAGCGCAACGCACAACACGGTATCAAAGTGCTGCTGAAGTTTTTACTGATGGAGCGCCAGCGTATCAAACTGGTCGAGGTCCCGGAGTTGCTCTCCAAGGTGCCACTCGTCACTGCAGCCAACCGCAACTATATGAACTACGGCACCATTCATCTCGCGCATTGGGTTGTCACCCAGTTGCGCCGAGCCGGCGCTGCCGTTGTCGATAATGAGTTTTTGGTGGATAGCGAACCCAATCGGTGAGCGAATCAGTCCTATTCTGCAAACACCGACACGCGATTCACAAAATACTCTGTATCGCCAAAGCAACTGCTGGGTAAACCTTTGTGTTGATCGTAGCCCAGCACCACCTTGCGGCCGGCGTTGCGTTGCAGCTCATCGACGATGCTTTCGTCGCGCACAGAGAACTCGAATTTTTCGGGAATTGCCCCCGGCATGCTGGTCAGTAGAAGCTCGCCCTCCCAGGTTTTGCAAAACCAACCTTTGCGGGAGAATTTTTGCAGTAGCCCTGCGCGCTCACCCGATGAGTATGACCAGTTGAGCGCTAGCCATACATAGCCGGTAAAGCCAAGCAAGGCGACTAGGATCAGGGTCAGCAAAATAGTGAGTGGTTTTTTCATAGGCCAATCAGGTGATGAGATGGTCGAGTTTCGTTTAGCGCGGGAAATCGCTCGTCATCACACGCTCACGCGCGGCGATGTATTCGTGCTTAAGTCGGGCGACAACATCAGCGACAGCGGGCACATCCTCCATCAAGCCAACGCCTTGTCCGGCGCCCCAGATATCGCGCCATGCCTTCGCACCGCTGGCGCTGGAGAAGTTCATGGCTGTTTTGTCGGCTTCCGGAAGATTATCGGGATCAAGACCCGCGTTGACGATCGATTTTTTAAGATAGTTACCGTGCACGCCGGTGAATAAATTGGTGTACACAATATCAGCGGCAGTCGACTCGACGATCGCTTGGCGGTAGCCTTCACTGGTGTTCGCCTCCTGTGTCGCCAGCCAGCGCGAGCCCATGTAAGCGAAGTCAGCGCCCATCGATTGCGCAGCCAAGATCGCATCACCACTGGCAATTGAACCAGAGAGCGCGACCGGTCCATCGAAAAATTTCCGTACCTCACCCACTAGCGCAAATGGTGAAAGCCCGCCGGCATGGCCACCCGCGCCGGACGCAACCAAAATCAAACCATCAACGCCGGCCTCCAGCGCCTTATGCGCGTGACGGATTGAGATGATGTCGTGCAGCACAATGCCACCATACGAATGAATCGCGTCCAGCATTTCTTTGGGCGGCGCACGTAGTGACGAGATGATCACCGGCACCCGATGCTTGACGCAGACTTCAACATCATGCGCAAGCCGGTCATTTGACTGATGCACGATCTGATTCACGGCAATCGGCCCGATCACTGCGTCGGGATGAGCGGCGCGATGATCTGCCAGCGCTTGTTCGATTTGCTGTAACCATTGTTCTAGCATTTCTGCGGGCCGCGCATTCAGCGCCGGAAACGAGCCAACAATACCGGCCTTACATTGGGCAATCACTAGCGCCGGACAGCTGGCGATAAACAAGGGTGCGCCAATTACGGGCAAACTCAGGTGCTGCAGGGCTGCGGGCAAGGCCATAGGTAGTCTCCGACGCGTAAGATTTGCCTAATTGTAGGCTACGTCGTTCTCCTGTTCGGTCCTTTGTCCGTTTCTACAGCCAAGCCATCAATCGCCCCATACGCTGGCTCAACGCCGACAGTGGCTCAAGCACCTGCAGCCCAGCATTGGGCTACGCGACCGGTGCACGCGCGCTCTGTAGATATCATCCGCCCCGTGTCATTGAGCCGCTCCCTTTCGGGCTCGGCCAGCTGCTTTTTTAGCAAGGCCTTCGTAGAAAGGTAGAAGGAAGAAGTTTCTTTGCGCGAGATGATCCTGATTCGACTCCGCTAACTGCGCTTGATAGAGATAATCGCCGACGGATTCAGACAGGTCTCGACTTTTTCGGCAGAGCTTCATGAGTTCGTTTGTCTGCTCTGGGTTCGATCTCATCCAGATGACAACATCCTCGAGCGACAAAGGCAGCGGCGCGGTATCGGCCATGCGCTTGAACAATTCGCCGAGCAAGGATGCCCACGAGTGCTTGATGGCGCCATTCAACCATGTGACCGCCACATCTTTTTGTGCGAGGTAGCTCGGTGCATGGGCAAGCATCAGATGAATTTTCTGTTCTGCCTCGCGTTTTGAGGCAAGGGCCACGGAGGCCAGCGTCACAACGGGTATCACAGCACTATGGTCTGCTGAAAAAATACTCGGGCCCCAACGACCGATGACCTGCTGTACCGACGCTGCGGAACCGTGATTGACTTTTGCAAATAGCGTGCGGATCGCCTGAGCGTTGACTTCCTGATAGGCCTTTTCAGTATGGGCGTCCGAGCGGACCTTGATCACAGGTTCGCTATGGCCGGACTTGAGCACCTTGTTGATCTCTATGGCGTCATTTCCCACCAAGGCGACGTGCTCACCGCTTTGATCGCGCAGGAGGTTCCAGCAATCCCTCGCCGATAATGGTGGGGA
>JAIXQV010000044.1 GCA_027485535.1 Oxalobacteraceae bacterium
CCTGGTGGTGGGGGCTGGATTCGAACCAGCGTACTCGCAAGAGGGCAGATTTACAGTCTGCTGCCATTAACCACTCGGCCACCCCACCGCAGGGAACCGCTTACTATAGTGGAAAAGACGAAAACCGTCAATTGTCATAATGCGCCGCTTGTCCATTTTCTGAAAGCGGCTGCTCACTTCGTCTCTGGTTTCGCGCTCAGATTAGATTAGTCAGGCTCGCCAGTAAAAATACCAGCAAAGACCACAGCAAAGCCGAGCCAAAAGGCAGGCAAAAATCCAATCCTTTGAACCGGAAGCGAAGGTCGCCCGGCACGCGCCCGACCCAAAGTCGGTCAAAAATCGGCAAAAGCGGATAAAACACTGCTAAAAGCATGAAAATGTATGCAACCCAACGGATCATGAGATTAAATCAGGCGCCCTAAAAGTAAACAAACCGACGTCAGCAGAATGGTGGACGCGAAAGGAAGCCGTATTTTCCAACCAAAAATACTGAAATTCAGATCTCCCGGCAGCCGACCCAAACCCATGCGCTCAAGCCACGGTAGCGCCGAGGATAGCAGCACCAATGCCAAAAAAATAACAATGAACCAACGCATGTCTGGGGACTTTTTTCTAACTGGGCATTAACGGCCGACGGCAAGCTACAGCCGGTAGCTTTGATCGAGAAGCTGCAGCTGCGCCGGCACTTCAATCCGGTCAACTAGTAGCATTACTTTGAACAGCTCGCCCATCTCGGCCGGTGAGGTGAGTTTTTGTATTGCATTTGACATGGGCAGCCAATGAAGGGAGTCCGCAGCTCGTTGCGCTTCTAATAAATTCGGCAAACCGGCACCAATCAGAAATGCGGCCTGGCTCATATAAAACCCCACCTCCAGACCGGCGTCCAATCCTGCACGCGCGATTTCACTGAAATCAATATGACTCGTGATGTCCTGCAAAGCCGGCAGATAAAACGGGGCAGCATGGGCATGATGACCGTAATGACACACCAGCGTGCCGCCAGAGCGCTGCGGCAAATAGTACTCCGAGGCTGGGAATCCGTAATCAATCATCAACGCCGCGCCGCCATTACCGGCGCGCAGCATTTCACCCAGCAGACGCATAAAGCCTTCTTGTTGCGGGTGAACTTCGGTCTGATACCCATCGGATAATGAAGCATCAATGGGAATTTGGCCGGCCATGCCTTGCTCGCATTCACGATCCACAAACCGAAAATCCGAGCCCTCCAGCGCCACGCCGCGCTCAAGCCAGCGACCGTCACGCCGCACCAGCAGCGGCACGGGCATCGCGTCGAGGACCTCGTTGGCGATCACTAGGCCTGTAAACGCTGCGGGTGGCGCATCCAGCCATTCAACCAGCGGATAATTCGCCAACGCGCGCTGCTGTCGGGCACGCAGCTCGCTGGACACTTCCACAATCTGGTAGCTGGCGATCTTTGTGCCTGAATCGGCCGCAGCGCTGAGCAAATCGCCCGCCAACTTGCCCGTGCCGGCCCCAAACTCGAGTATGTTGAAGGGCGCGACGCCAAATAGCTCAGACGCAAATCGCGCCAGCGTCGCACCAAACAGCGCGCTGATTTCCGGCGCGGTTGTAAAATCGCCGTCCTTGCCAAGTTTGACTGCGCCGCCGGCGTAGTAGCCGAGGCCTGGCGTATACAGCGACAGATCCATGTAACGGCTAAATGAAATCCAGCCGTCGTCTGCCTCAATGGCTTGCCGAATCCGGCTTTGCAGTGCGAGCGAGGCTTGCAAGGCTTCGGCAGGTGGATCTGGCAGTGACATGCGGCTTATTGTAAGGAAGGTAGCGCCGTCCGCATGGAAATTTATTTACCCGGCAAGGCTTTTTCCGGCCGAGTCGCATGATCTCCTTTGTCAATCAATGCAGCTCAGGTCTCGAATGGAACCCCCATCAGTCATGAACACAAGTACACGCAAGTCCGCGCTAGTGACCGGTGCCGCGAAACGGCTAGGCCGCGCCATTGCACTTGGACTGGCACAAGATGGTTGGGATATCGCGGTCCACTACCGCACATCCGAGGCCGAAGCACTGGAGACCGTAGACCAGATCAAGGCACTTGGGCGTACCGCAATCGCTCTGCCATGTGATCTGTCGAGCGAGGCAGAAACCCGCCAACTACTGCCGCGCGCAATGACGCAACTCGGCGACATCCGTTGCGTCGTCAACAGCGCTTCATTGTTTTCCTATGATGACGCGCAGAGCTTTGATCGGTCCCAGCTCGACGCGCACATGCACAGCAACCTCGCTGCGCCGATTCTGCTGGCGCAGGCGCTACATGCCGCAACGCCTGAGGATGCGCAATCCGTCGTTATCAACCTGCTGGATCAAAAATTATTCAACCTCAACCCGGACTTCCTCTCCTACACATTGTCGAAGAGTGCCTTACATACAGCTACCAAGCTACTCGCCATGTCGTTGGCACCGCGGCTACGCGTAGTGGGTTTGGCACCCGGATTGACGTTGGTATCAGGCGACCAAACCGAGTCGCAGTTTGAAAAAGCACATCAACAGACCGTGCTTGGCAAAAGCAGCACAGCCGACGACATCGCCCAAGCCGTTTGCTATTTGGCGAATGCCCATGGCATCACCGGCACCACACTGACCGTAGATGGCGGGCAGCACTTAACCCCCATGCACCGCGATGTGATGTTCCTTGCGAAGTGAATCTAATAAAACTATCCCCATCCCTCGACATGAATTCCTTCTTGATGCACCCTGCCCTTTCCGATTGCCGCCGACTATTTCTGCGCAACTTTCAAATGATGAGCAACATCGGTGTTCATGACTTCGAAAAGCTAGGTGAGCAGCGAGTCTTGTTCAACGTAGAACTGTACGTGCCACTGGCCGCTTCGACACCGACAAAAGACGAACTGCATGAAGTGCTGGATTACGATTTCATCCGAAACACGATTCAGCAGCGTGTTGCACAAGGGCATACGCATCTACAAGAAACCCTATGCGATGACATTGCACGAAGCTTGCTGTTGCACCCAAAAGTACGCGCGGCCCAGGTTTCAACACAAAAGCCAGATGTCTACCCTGACTGCGACGCTGTCGGCGTAGAAGTACTCCACATTAAAGACTTGACATGAGTAGCGTGACCATGACTGGCCCCACCGCACGGCAAGCGGAAAAAGTCGCTTACGAGAACAACAAACTGCACAAACGTTTGTGTCGCCTTGTTGGGCAGGCGATTGGTGACTTCAATATGATCGAAGATGGCGACAAGGTGATGGTGTGCCTGTCGGGCGGCAAAGATAGCTATGCGCTGCTGGATATCCTGCTGACGCTGCGCGAGCGCGCGCCGATTCACTTTGACATTGTTGCGGTCAATCTCGACCAAAAACAACCCGGCTTTCCGGCTCAGGTACTACCTAACTATTTGCGCAGTATCGATGTGCCATTTCATATTGAAACGCAAGACACCTACAGCATTGTCAAGCGCTTGATCCCGGAGGGGAAAACCACCTGCTCGCTCTGCTCGCGTCTGCGTCGAGGCATTCTTTACCGGGTCGCTGGCGAACTTGGTGCGACCAAGATCGCACTCGGCCACCACCGCGATGACATCATCGAGACCTTTTTCTTGAACATGTTCTTCGGTAGCAAATTGAAAGCGATGCCGCCTAAGCTGCAGTCCGATGACGGCAAACATATCGTGATCCGACCCATGGCCTATGTGCGCGAGGTTGATACCGAGCGCTACGCCGAGCTACGTCAGTTTCCGATTATTCCCTGTGATCTGTGCGGCAGCCAGGAAAACCTACAGCGTAAGCAGATCAAGATGATGCTTCGCGAATGGGAGAAAAAACATCCCGGCCGCGTCGATAATATTTTTTCGTCGCTGACGACCGTCGTGCCGTCCCATCTGATGGATCGCTCGCTCTTTGAATTCAGCAGCCTGAGCGCAACCGGCGTCGCGGACAAGAACGGCGATATCGCGTTCGATGATGAGCCCTGTGCGGCCCCGCAGACACCGATCGTCAAAATCTACTCATGAGCTGCGACAGTTCGGCTAACGCCACTTGAGCATGCATAAGACATTGAATCTGGCCGCTTTACACTCGGCAGTTCGCCTCATCACGCATGCTAGAATTTTGAATCTCTTTTCGCGCCCCCTATGAACGTAGTCATCCTCGCCGCCGGCATGGGCAAGCGCATGCAGTCCGATTTGCCCAAAGTGCTGCATCCACTGGCCGGCAAGCCCTTGCTATCGCACGTCATCGACACCGCCAGGACGCTGAATCCTTCGCGTGTCTGCATTGTCTACGGACATGGAGGCGATACGGTGCCGTCACGCCTCGCTGCCGATGATTTGTATTTCGTGTTGCAAGCGCCGCAACTCGGCACAGGGCACGCGGTCATGCAAGCAGCCAATGCGCTCGATGATGCCGTTCCCACGCTGGTGCTGTACGGCGATGTGCCGCTCACCACGGCACGAACTTTGCAAACGCTGATCGACAAAGCCGGCAAAGAAAAGCTGGCCGTGCTGACGGTCGATTTGCAAGACCCGACCGGCTACGGCAGGATCGTTCGTGACGACAAGCGTATCGTTCGCATCGTCGAGCAAAAAGATGCCAGTGAAAGTGAACGCGCCATAGGCGAAGTGAATACCGGCATTTTGGTTGCCCCAACCCGCGCCCTGAAAATCTGGCTCGGCAAACTCTCGAACAACAATGCGCAGCAGGAGTACTACCTGACCGACGTTATCGCGATGGCGGTACAAGACGGCATCCCGATTGAATCAGCGCAACCGGCACATGTCTGGGAAACGCTGGGCGTCAATAGCAAGGTACAACTGGCCGAGCTTGAGCGTATCTATCAGCGCAATATCGCCAATACCTTGCTCGACCAAGGCGTGACGCTGGCTGATCCTAACCGTATCGATGTTCGTGGTGAACTGCGCTGCGGCCGTGATGTATCGATTGATGTCGGCTGCGTCTTTGAGGGTGAGGTGGCGCTAGGCGATGGCGTTAGCATCGGCGCCAATTGCGTGATTCGCGATGCAAAAATTGATCGTGGCGTAACGATCAAAGCTTTCTCGCATATTGACGGCGCCAGCATTGGTACCGATGCACAAATCGGTCCTTATGCGCGCCTTCGTCCCGGCACTGAGTTGGGCGCCGATGTTCATATCGGTAATTTCGTCGAAATAAAAAATAGCCAGTTCGATGCTCATAGCAAGGCCAACCATCTTGCTTATGTAGGTGACGCCACTGTGGGCGCGCGGGTGAACATCGGTGCTGGCACCATCACTTGCAACTACGACGGCGCCAACAAACACCGCACCGTCATTGAAGATGACGCCTTCATCGGCAGCGACACCCAACTGGTCGCTCCGGTCACGGTAGGTAAAGGGGCGACACTGGGCGCCGGCACCACACTCACCAAGGATGCGCCACCGGATAGCCTGACCGTTTCGCGCGCCAAACAAATCAGCATCACTGGCTGGCAACGGCCGGTGAAAACCAAGAAATAGGACACAGCATGTGCGGTATTGTCGGCGCCGTCGCTCAACGTAACATCGTCCCGGTATTGCTCGAGGGCTTGCGTCGCCTTGAGTATCGCGGCTACGACTCCTGCGGCGTGGCAGTGCATCAGCAAGGCCTCAAGCGCTCACGCAGCGTGTCACGCGTTGCTGAGTTGGCCTCGCAAGTCGAAACTACCGGACTGATCGGCCACACCGGTATTGCCCACACGCGCTGGGCCACCCATGGCGCGCCAGCGACGAACAACGCGCACCCGCATTTTTCTGGCAATCAGGAACGCGCAAAAATCGGTCTAGTACATAACGGCATCATCGAGAACTACGAGTCGCTACGTGAGATGCTCAGCAAAAAAGGTTATGTGTTCGAATCACAAACCGATACCGAAGCCGTCGCGCATCTGATTCACGATTTATACGACGGTGATTTACTCCGTACTGTACAAAAGGCGGTCAAGCAGCTGCATGGCGCATTCGCTATTGCAGTCTTCTGTGATGATGAGCCCAATCGGGTTGTTGGCGCGCGCCTCGGCTGCCCGCTGGTGGTTGGCATCGGTCAGGAAGAGACTTTTATCGCTTCGGATGCAATGGCGCTGGCAGGCAGCACCGATCAGATTATCTATCTGGAAGAAGGCGACGTGGTCGATGTCACGCTGACCGGTGCGCGTATCACCGACAAAACGGATCAACCGGTCGAGCGCGCCGCACAGACGGTTCACGCCTACTCCGGCGCGATCGACCTTGGCCCCTACCGGCACTACATGCAAAAGGAAATTTTCGAGCAGCCCGCCGCTATCGGTGACACGCTTGAAGGTGTACTCGGTTTTGCGCCCGATGTGTTTGGTGAAAAAGCCCATGAGGTCTTTGCCGGTATCGACAGTATTCAGATACTTGCCTGTGGCACCAGCTACTACGCTGGCATGACGGCGCGTTACTGGTTAGAGTCAATTGCGGGCATTCCCACCCAAGTAGAAATTGCCAGCGAATACCGCTACCGCGAGCCTGCAATAAATTCCAATGCCTTGGTGGTAGTGATCTCGCAATCCGGCGAAACTGCTGACACTTTGGCAGCATTGAAATACGCCAAACAGCTCGGCCATCGTCACTCGCTGGCGATTTGTAACGTCTCCACCTCGGCGATGGTGCGTGAGACCACACTGGCCTATCTCACTCGAGCGGGTGTCGAGATTGGTGTCGCATCGACCAAAGCCTTCACGACACAACTCACGGCGCTGTTTCTGCTAACGCTGACGCTGGCCAAGCTCCGCGGCAAATTGAGCGTTGAGGCAGAACCCGAGTATCTGAAAAACTTGCGCCACCTACCAATGGCGATTTCCTCAGTACTCGCGCTTGAGCCGCAAATCATTGCTTGGGCAGACGCCTTCGCGAAAAAAGAAAATGCGCTCTTTCTAGGCCGTGGTCTGCATTACCCGATTGCGCTAGAAGGCGCACTCAAGCTGAAAGAGATCTCCTATATTCATGCCGAAGCCTACCCTGCGGGAGAGTTAAAGCATGGTCCGCTCGCGCTTGTGACTGAAGAAATGCCGGTGGTTACCGTCGCGCCAAACGATGCGCTGATCGAGAAGCTGAAATCGAATATGCAGGAGGTCCGGGCACGTGGCGGCCAGCTCTATGTATTTGCCGATGCAGATTCTCGTATCAGCTCAAGCGAAGGCTTGCACGTGATTCGCATGCCCGAGCACTACGGGCCGCTCTCGCCTATCCTGCATGTGGTACCACTACAGCTACTCGCGTATCACACCGCGCTCGCGCGCGGCACTGATGTCGACAAACCGCGCAATCTGGCGAAGTCGGTGACAGTAGAGTGACCCCTCATTCACATTGACTCTCGAGTGTCGGCGGGGCTCATGGCCTGGATCATCACCAAATATCTCCTCAGCGCCGGCGTCATAGTTCTGATATCAGAGGTTGCTAAGCGTAGCGACAAGCTGGGCGCCATGATCGCAGCGCTGCCGATCGTGACGCTACTTGCGATGATCTGGCTGCATGTAGAGAATCAGCCGAAGGAAAAAATTACCAACTACGCGTGGTACACCTTCTGGTACGTGCTTCCGACATTGCCAATGTTCTTGGCTTTTCCTTTTCTCCACCAGCGCCTTGGCTTCTGGCTAAGCTTAGCTTCTTGCGCTGCGATTAGTGTCGTGTGTTTTGTTCTGCTAGCGAGCTTATTGAAGCAATTTGGCATTGATATCTTGTAGCCGTTGAGAATTTGCCTTCACGCTATCAATTGCATGACGAAGTTGCTGATCACGCGGCACGCCAACAAGTCATCCGTAGGAATCTTCCAATGAATGTTCGCTGATCGTAACGACTGATCAGGTGATATCAGGTTTTTCACATCACCCATCGAATCTTGGCGATTTTCTTTCAAGTGTGGTTACGAACGCGCATGGCGCCATCCGCATTTAGTAGCGGCGCCATTGACAACCACACTTAGCACGAAAGGAAGACGCATCATGCCAAGGAAAGTGCACGACAGTCACATCAGTGATAACTCAACTTATATCGCCAACGGCGACTCATCCAGCTCGGAAGAGCAATTAAAACGCACAGCAAGCACGAAAGGTAGCTACGCAGACGGCCGAGTTACCCCCACGACCCATTCAAACACTGCTGAAAGAAACTTCATCCCTATCTGCCCGGGGCCCGTACGTCTCGCGGTAGGCGTGTTTTGTGGCTTAGGCGCTGTTGCCGGCATGGCTTTGGCTATTGTGGGCGGTAACGCGCTGAACAGCCCCACCGATCCCGAGCCCGACCTACACCGAGCGATGTTTGGCAGCGGAGCTGCCATGCTCGGACTTGGATTCCTGGGCATGCTATCGACGCAGCTGACGAGAGCAAATCCAGCACCATCGGGCGCAACAGCCTGAGTTTGTTTTCCGTGCCGCTGCGGCTTC
>JAIXQV010000092.1 GCA_027485535.1 Oxalobacteraceae bacterium
CGCGTCGGTGGCATGAATATTCTGATACCCAATCCACGCGACATACCTGGCTTGGTCAAAGAGCTTGGCAAGCATCGCTTCAATATGCTGCCAGCGGTTAACACGCTCTATAACGCACTGCTGAATAATCCCGATTTCGCCAAATTAGATTTCTCCCATTTGAAACTCTGCAATGGGGGTGGTATGGCTGTGCAAAAGGCAGTGAATGATCGCTGGCGCGCGGTGACTGGCAAGAGCATCATCGAAGGTTATGGCTTGTCGGAGACAGCGCCAGTGGCAACCGCAAATCCTGCGGACGCAGATGACTTCACCGGCACGATTGGCTTGCCATTGCCATCTACCGATATTGCCATCCTTGATGATGCGGGCAATGAGCTGCCACTCGGCCAAGCCGGGGAGATCTCGATTCGGGGTCCGCAGGTGATGGAGGGCTATTGGGAAAAACCGGAAGAGACGGCGCGCGTGATGACGCGCGAGGGTTATTTCCGTTCAGGTGACATCGGCATCATGGACGAGCGCGGCTATGTCAGTATCGTCGATCGCAAGAAAGACATGGTGCTGGTGAGCGGATTTAACGTCTACCCGAACGAAGTAGAGGGCATCGTCGCTATGCATCCGGGCGTATTGGAGTGCGCTGTTGTCGGTGTGCCTGATGAACAAACGGGCGAAGCGGTAAAGCTATATGTAGTGAAGCGCGATCCTTCGCTAACCGCGGACCAAATTACCGAGTTTTGTAATGCACAGTTAACCGCTTACAAACGGCCCAAGCAAATTGAGTTTCGTAGTGAACTACCGAAGACAAATGTTGGCAAGATTCTGCGTCGCGAATTGAGAGATGCAATGTCATAAAGCTAGCATTCGACATCGACAAACTTTGAATTTGAATTTGAAGTTTATATTCGCGATAGCCGGCGGAAGCCCGAAGGCGTTCACGTTTTGGCGTTGTACTAGGGCGCGCAAGCTCGGGCTAAGCTCACATATTGTCCAACGCAGGTAGGGCAAGTGGCCGGCGATCGTCGCCGACTTTCACATAGGTGAGGGTCGCCTCTGTCACTTTGACAATCTCCGCTTGTAATCGGTTACGCTCAGCATAGACTTCGACATTCACCGTCACCGAGGTGGTGCCGGTCTTGATGATCCGCGCATAGAACGACAGAAGATCTCCCACAAATACCGGCTGCTTGAATAGAAACGAATTGACCGCCACCGTACCTACTCTGCCATTGGCACGTCGCACGGCTGGAATTGCACCGGCGATATCGACTTGAGACATGATCCAGCCACCAAATACATCGCCATGAATATTGGCATCGGCGGGCATCGGCATGACCCTTAGCGTGGGCATCCCATCTGGCAATCGATTAGTTTCGGTATCCTGCATAGTGGCTCCTGAAGTTCAGCACGGGGCACGATAGAATCTCACCCTTTGGTCGACCAGACCAAGCATAACCTAGCCACCGCCCGTGGCCGACTCTGAATGCAACATCGCTCATTTACTCAATCTATTGCGCCAGCAAACCAGTCCACTCGCAACGACTGGGCCACCCTGAAAACCTTGCTGCCCTACCTATGGGAATGGAAGTGGCGTGTCGTCTTTGCGATAGCCTGTCTGGTAATGGCCAAGATGGCCAACGTCGGCATACCCATGGTCTTGAAGGAGATCGTTGATAGCTTGACGGTCTCTGCCCAGTCAGCCAACGCAGCGCTCGTGCTGCCGATAGCGCTGCTTGTCGCCTATGGCTTATTGCGACTATCGACAACCGCATTTACTGAATTGCGGGAGTTCTTTTTTGCGCGCGTGACGCAGCGAGCCGTGCGCAATATCGCGCTCAAGGTGTTTCGTCATCTGCATGCACTATCGCTGCGGTTTCATCTCAACCGCCAGACCGGTGGCGTTACCCGCGATATCGAGCGTGGTACACGGGGTATCTCGACGCTTATCTCGTACACGCTGTTCTCGATATTACCTACCCTGGTCGAGATATCACTGGTACTGGGTTATTTGTCCTTGCAGTATGACCTCTGGTTTTCTGTCATCACGATCACGGCTTTGCTGATGTACATCGTCTTTACAGTGCTTGTGACTGAGTGGCGCACACATTTCCGTCGCACCATGAACGATTTAGATTCAAAAGCCAATGTGCGTGCGATTGACTCCTTGCTCAACTATGAGACTGTCAAATATTTCGGTAATGAAGAGTATGAAGCCCGCCGGTATGACGAGGGTCTGCAGCGGTTTGAGCGTGCGGCCGTGCATTCTCAGAACTCATTGTCGCTACTGAATACCGGCCAATCACTCATCATTGCGACGGCGGTCACACTGATTCTATGGCGAGCAACGCTGGGCGTTATTGCCGGAACCATGACCCTGGGCGATCTGGTTTTGGTGAACGCATTCATGATTCAGCTTTACATCCCGCTCAACTTCCTTGGGGTGATTTATCGCGAGCTAAAGCAAAGTCTGGCAGATATCGAGCGTATGTTTGCACTACTCGATGAAAATCGGGAGGTGGCAGATTCACCAACGGCACAGCTACTGCGAGTAGATCGTGCTGAGTTACAGTTTCAGCATATCGACTTCAGCTACGAGGCTAAGCGCCAGATCTTGTTTGACGTTGACTTTGCGGTTGCTGCGGGCACTACGACGGCGGTTGTCGGGCATAGTGGCTCTGGCAAATCGACACTCGCCCGACTGTTATTCCGATTTTATGATGTCGATCGTGGAGCAATCCTGATCGATGGTCAGGATATCCGCGAGGTTACGCAGACCTCGCTCAGGCAAGCGATAGGTATCGTGCCGCAGGACACCGTACTCTTCAACGATACGATTGCTTATAACATCGCATACGGCAAGCCAGGCGCTGAACAAGCCGAAATTGAAGCAGCTGCTCGCGCGGCATATATCCATGATTTCATCTTGAGCTTGCCGGATGGTTATCAGACTATGGTAGGTGAGCGTGGTTTGAAGCTATCAGGTGGTGAGAAGCAGCGTGTCGCGATTGCCCGCACCCTACTGAAAAACCCGAAGATTTTAGTCTTCGATGAGGCGACCTCTGCACTAGATTCTCAAGCAGAGCAGGCCATACA
Source organism: Oxalobacteraceae bacterium (assembly GCA_027485535.1). Taxonomy (GTDB): domain Bacteria; phylum Pseudomonadota; class Gammaproteobacteria; order Burkholderiales; family Burkholderiaceae_D; genus Pernthalerella. The sequence goes on from JAIXQV010000092.1 coordinate 3,088, forward strand.
AGCGCAGCTAAAAGATATTGCTCGAAATCGCACGACACTCGTTATCGCCCACCGTTTATCTACCATCGCCGACGCGCACCAGATTCTTGTGATGTCGCAAGGTCGAATCGTTGAGCGCGGCACTCATGCCGAGCTTCTGGCGGCTCGTGGGATGTACGCCGATATGTGGGAGCGGCAGCAAGCCCGCACAATAGAGGCCAGTGCCCAAGAATTGCCAGGCAGCGCAATCGCTGTGGGTGCTGGGTGAGTGTCCGGTAAAATCCGCTTAACTCTATTGTTTATCTAGCCTATGTCAAATCAAAGTACGCTGACGCTGATACGTCCCGATGACTGGCATGTTCATTTGCGCGATGGCGTTGTGCTCGCCGATGTGGTTCCGCATACGGCTGCCCAGTTTGCACGCGCCATTGTGATGCCGAATCTTAAGCCGCCGGTGGTCACTACTGCGATGGCAGCAGCGTACCGCGAGCGTATCCTCGCCGCCGTGCCGCAGGGCGTGACATTCGAACCGCTGATGACGCTTTACCTGACGGATAACACGCCGCCAGATGAAATCAGACGCGCTACCGAAAGCGGATTCGTAAAAGGCGTCAAGCTCTACCCTGCAGGCGCTACCACCAATTCAGATGCGGGCGTTACCGATATTCAGCGATGCATGCGCACGCTGGAGGTGATGCAAGAGACTGGTTTGCCATTACTGATTCATGGTGAGGTGACGGATCATGCGGTAGATGTATTCGACCGCGAGGCAGCGTTCATTGATCGTATATTGCAACCCCTCAGAAAATCACTACCTGCATTACGAGTCGTGTTCGAGCACATCACCACCAAAGACGCTGTTGATTATGTACGCGATGCTGATGGTGAGATTGCTGCCACGATTACGGCACACCACTTGATGTACAACCGCAATGCTATTTTCCAGGGCGGCATTCGACCCCATTATTACTGCTTGCCCATCCTCAAGCGTGAGGTACACCGTCAGGCCTTGGTTGACGCGGCGACCTCGGGCAGCCCGCGCTTTTTTCTTGGCACCGACTCAGCGCCTCACCCCAAGGGCCTGAAAGAGCACGCTTGCGGCTGCGCCGGTTGCTACACCGCGCTGCATGCCATGGAGCTGTACGCTGAGGTATTTGAAGCCGTTAACGCACTCGACAAGCTAGAAGGCTTTGCAAGCCTCTTCGGACCGGATTTCTACCGCTTACCGAGAAACACCGAGCAGGTCACACTGCAAAAGCGCGAGTGGGTGATTCCGAATGAACTTACCCTCGGCGATACGGTACTGGTACCGCTGGATGCCGGCCGTGCCTTGGCTTGGAAACTGATCTGACGCCACGCCTAGGGCGATGCTATTCGATACGATCGACTGGAGTCAGCCTTGGCTTGCGCGATTACGACGCGTCGGTGAAGCACTTGCCGGCAGCGATGACTGGATTGAAGCAGCTTGTGCCCTATCAGCCGAGCGTGGCCTGTCGAACGCTGCCGGGCAACCGATCCGTTTCATAGCGCAGCAATCTCTCCCCGCCGGTATTGTTTATGAGTCGCATATCGCAGCCACCGGCGAAGTCCCAACCCGGCATAACCTGCATGATTTTTTCAATACCTTAGCCTGGTTGCATTTCCCGAATATTAAGCGGGTCCTGAATACCTTACAGGCAGAGGCGATCAATCACTCGCGATCGCATGGAACACGTGGGCCGCAGCGGGATGCGGCCACGCTGTTTGATGAAAACGTCGCGTTGTTTGTGAGTCATGATGACAATATGCTGGAGGCATTGCGAGCGCATGACTGGCACACAACGTTACAAAAAACGCCTGATGCGTTTTTCTCTCATTCGGAAGTGATTCTGTTTGGGCATGCATTGATCGAAAAGCTTGCCACGCCCTACAAATCGATTACGGCCCATGTGTGGACCGTAAGGATGGACTCAACTTGGTTCGCGATGTCACATGAAGCACAGCAATCAGTGCTTGATCAACATATCGCATCGATGCTTTTGGAAGGCTTCGACAATTCAGCGTTCTGCCACCTGCCGGTACTGGGTGTGCCGGGTTGGTGGCATGAACAAGATGCTGA
>JAIXQV010000122.1 GCA_027485535.1 Oxalobacteraceae bacterium
GTCGATGCCTTGGTGGCTGAGCGTGTGTGGCAAGAAATCTCACGCGGGCTGGCCGAGATCAAGCCATCGCGCATGTTCTCGGTGCTGCACGATTGTGGCGCGCTGGCGCGCATCCTGCCTGAGCTTCATGCACTCATCGGTGTTTCACTGCCAGCAGCGCTGACAGAGACAGCTGCAGTAAATCACGCCAAAGATACGGATTGCTTTTCATCTGCCCTGCGCGTGCTGGATATCGCTGCTGCACAAGACTTCGCACTACCCGAGCGCTTTGCTGTGCTCATCCCAAACCTCGGGATCGCTACGATCAGCAACGCAGACTTAGCGGAAGATTTGGCATCAGGCGCACGTGGTGTGGCTATCGTCGAGCAGCTCTGCAAGCGGCTGAGAGTGCCGCATGAGGTGCGTGACCTCGCCATTCTGGTAGCGCGTGAGCATGCGGTGGTTGCGCGTGCCGATACCATGCGCGCAGCAGGCATCGTCAATCTGCTTGAGCGCTGCGATGCCTTTCGCAAGCCAGCGCGCTTCATCGCGCTGCTGGAGGTCTGCGAGTGCATTCACGCTAGCGGCATCGCAGCGGAATTCACGCAAAAGCCCATGCTGCAAGATGCGTTGTCATTAGCACAATCAGTGAACGCGGGTGCAATCGCCGCCGAGGTCATGCGCACAGCCACCGAGCAGGCATCAGACAAAATCCCCGAGGCGATTCACGCTGCACGCGTGCAGGCAGTGGCGCAGGCATTGGGTATACACGAATAATCAGCATGTGCGAGGCATAAAGCCCTACGCTCAGTGTGGACGCTAAGGGCTTCGCCCCGGCGTAAGCCGAGATAGCGCAGCACCAATTTAAAGGGGCGTTTTACGAAACTGCGTCACGCTGCCATACTTCCCACCGTACACCGAGACACCCCAAGGAGAGACTGATGAATGCCCCACTCGCGTCCCTGCACGCCTTGCAGCCGGAAGCGATTACCCTCGACGACAAGTACACCTTGGAGCGTGGACGGGTATTCCTGACCGGTACGCAGGCGCTGATTCGGCTGCCGATGTTGCAGCGGCAACGCGACTTGAAGGCGGGCTTGAATACCGCGGGTTTCATCAGTGGCTACCGCGGCTCGCCGCTGGGTAGTGTCGACCAGACCGCCGCCAAGGCCCAAAAATATCTCGAGGCGCATCATGTGCGCTTCCAGCCAGGCGTCAATGAAGACCTGGCCGCCACCAGCATCTGGGGCACGCAGCAGGTCAACCTGTTTCCGGGCGCGAAATACGACGGCGTATTCTCGATGTGGTACGGCAAAGGCCCGGGTGTTGATCGTAGCGGCGATGTGTTCAAGCATGCCAATGGCGCGGGCAGCGCCAAGCATGGCGGGGTACTGGTCTTGGCCGGTGATGACCATGCCGCCAAGTCGTCCACCAATGCACATCAGAGCGAACATATCCTCAAAGCCTGCGGCATTCCGGTGCTGTATCCATCCACCGTACAAGAGTATCTAGATTTCGGATTGCACGGCTGGGCCATGAGTCGCTACACCGGCTTGTGGGTGGCGATGAAATGTGTGACTGATGTGGTGGAGTCTGGGGCCACTGTCGATATCGACCCCGATCGTGTACAGATCATGTTGCCCGAAGATTTCGAGATGCCAGCGGGCGGGCTGAATATTCGCTGGCCGGATGCAGTGCTTGACCAAGAAACACGTCTGGTCAATTACAAGTGGTACGCCGCCTTAGCCTATGCGCGCGCCAACCAATTGAATCGCATCATTTGGGATAGTCCGCGTCCGCGCTTCGGTATTCTCAGCGCCGGCAAGGCCTATCTTGATACCCGTCAGGCCTTGGATGATCTTGGCATCGATGAAGAAGTCGCACGTGACATTGGTTTACGTCTTTACAAGGTTGGTATGAGCTGGCCGCTTGAGGCCTCCGGTGTGCGCGAGTTTGCGACCGGCTTAGAAGAAATTCTGGTCGTCGAAGAAAAACGCCAACTACTCGAGTACCAACTCAAAGAAGAGCTCTATAACTGGCGCGATGACGTGCGGCCACGTGTGGTGGGCAAGTTTGATGATTCCGGCGAGTGGAGTAACTCGCGCCGCGCTGGCCATGGCGAGTGGTTATTGCCCGCGACTTATGAGCTGAACCCAACGCTGGTAGCGCGTGCGATTGCTTCGCGCATTTCAACTTACTTTGCAGGGCATCCGGTTGAACAACGCGTACGCGAGCGGCTAGCATTCATTGAGGCGAAAGAAGCTACGCTCAAAGTCAGCAAACCCGATCCGCAAAAAGATCGCATTCCTTACTTCTGCTCGGGCTGCCCGCACAACACCTCCACGCGTGTACCTGAAGGTAGTCGCGCGCTGGCGGGTATTGGTTGTCATTACATGGCGCTGTGGATGGATCGTTCTACCGCCACCGCAACGCATATGGGTGCCGAGGGTGTGACGTGGATTGGTGAATCACCATTTACGGAAGAGGCGCATGTGTTCGCCAATATTGGCGATGGCACCTACTACCACTCCGGCTTGCTGGCGATACGCGCTGCTGTAGCAGCCAAGGTCAGCATGACCTACAAAATTTTATTTAATGATGCCGTCGCTATGACCGGTGGTCAGACGCATGATGGCCCGCTCGACCCGGCGGTGATCTCGCGCCAAATTGCTGCTGAAGGTGTCAAACCGATCGTGGTGGTGACCGATGAGCCGGACAAATACGCCGCAGATACCGAGTGGGGCGCTGGAGTCACGATACGCCACCGCAGCGAGCTCGATGCAGTTCAGCGCGAGCTGCGTGAAATCAAAGCAGTATCGGCCATCATCTATGACCAGACCTGCGCTTCCGAGAAGCGTCGGCGTCGTAAGCGTGGTGCCTATCCTGATCCCGCCAAGCGCACTGTGATTAATGAAAGCGTCTGCGAAGGCTGCGGTGATTGCAGCGTGCAGTCGAACTGTTTGTCAGTTGAGCCACTCGAGACCGAGCTTGGTCGTAAGCGGCAGATCAATCAATCTACCTGCAACAAAGACTTCTCTTGTGTGCAAGGTTTCTGCCCGAGTTTCGTTACAGTTGAGGGTGGTCAGCTGAAAAAGCCAAACAAGGCGATCGCAAAAAATAGTAACCAGCCTTCGGCGCTGGAGCGTTCGAAAGCTCTCCCACTACCAACGCTGGGATCACTCGCGCAGCCGTTCGGCGTCCTGGTAACCGGTATCGGTGGTACCGGTGTGGTCACCGTCGGGCAGA
>JAIXQV010000106.1 GCA_027485535.1 Oxalobacteraceae bacterium
CACAGGACTTCGTTGCGCAAACTTGTTCCAAGGGCAGACCAATTGGCAATCATCGCAACCATAAATCCGATTACCCATTAAAGGCCGCAATTCAACGGGAATACTGTCTTTCAGCTCAATGGTGAGGTAAGAAATACAACGACGTGCATCGAGCTTGTAAGGTCCGACGATGGCTTGTGTTGGGCAAACCTCGATACAGGCGACGCAGTCGCCACAGTGCGCAGACACAGGCTCGTCGACGGGTAGAGGTAAGTCGGTATAAATCTCACCCAGAAAAAACATCGAGCCAGCATCACGATGTAGTAGCAACGTATGCTTGCCACGCCAACCAAGGCCGGCTTTCTGGGCTAACGCCACCTCCATCACCGGTGCCGAGTCTGCGAACACGCGATAACCGATGGGTCCGGCCTCAAGAGCAATCTGATCGACCAAGCGCTGCAAGCGTGAGCGCATGACCTTGTGATAATCGCGGCCGCGTGCATAGACGGAAATGACAGCTGCATCGGCATCAGCTAGCCGACTCTGCTCGCGTTCGCGCCAATCATCCGCCGTCCCAGTCGGCAGATAATCCACACGCGCGCTGATTACACGCACTGTGCCAGGCACCAGCTGCGCCGGGTGAGTACGTTTACTCCCGTGAGCTGCCATAAAGGCCATTTGTCCATGAAATCCGGCATCCAGCCACTGCTGAAGGTGGTCGCTCGCTGCGCCTAGGTCGACATCCGTGACCCGCACCTCGGAAAAACCTAAGGCCCTGCCCCAATCTTTGATAGAGCGAGCCAGTGCAGCAAGTTGTTCAGGCGTGTTGGACATGGCGGCAGGTATCATTGGAGGGCGCGCCTCGAGCGCGCGCTTGCATTCTAATTTATGCGCCAACAAAAAGACTTTCTTCACGATGAGAACGCCACCGCGCAGCTTGGCGCGGCACTCGGTCACGTGCTGCAGCCGGGCATGACGATTCACCTACATGGTGATCTAGGCGCCGGCAAGACCTTTCTCACGCGCGAGATGTTGCGTGCCATGGGCTACACCGGTCGCGTCAAGAGCCCAACGTATACCCTGCTTGAACCCTATTCGGTCAAATTACAAGGGCGTCCCGTCGAGGTATTGCACTTTGATCTCTACCGCATGAGCAGCCCGCAAGAATTTATCGAGGCGGGTTTTCGTGAATATTTCGGTAGCGACAAGCTGTGTATCGTCGAATGGCCGGAGCAAGCCGGTACGCTCCTTCCCGCAGCAGATATCGCTATTTTTATCGCTGCAGAAGGTGAAGGCCGTACGGTAGAATTACACGCACATTCCGATCTGGGCGCCACATGTCTGGAAAATCTGTACCCAAGCCCGAATCCTTAAAGCCCACAGCACGTCGCGTCGTGCTCAAATCCGGCGCGACGCTTTTACTGTCACTGCTTCCTATACGTTTTGCCAATGCTGCGCAGATTGCTGCTGTGCGTGTCTGGCCGGCCAGTGATTACACCCGCGTGACGCTCGAGACCGACAGCAAGCTGAAATCCTCACATTTCTTGGTCACCGATCCGAATCGATTGGTGGTTGAGATCGAAGGTGTCGAACTCGATAGTAAGTTAAAGAGCCTGGTCGCCAAGGTTCAGCCAAATGATCCGTACATCGCACAAGTGCGGGTCGGCCAAAATCGGCCCGGGGTCGTGCGCATGGTGTTCGATCTGAAGGAAGAAATACAGCCGCAGGTCTTCACGCTAGCGCCCGTTGGAGAGTATCGGCACCGGCTGGTTTTCGACTTGTATCCCGCTCATCCAGTCGACCCGATTGCCGAACTACTCAAGCGACCGCGTGCGGCAACAGTGCCCGAGATGCCGACCAACGAGGTGCCAGCCAATCCCCCCAACGCGAAAACCGATACCAACCCAGCGGCACCGTTGGCGTTGACCCGCATGGTTACCATCGCACTGGATCCCGGGCATGGCGGCGAAGATCCCGGCGCCGTCGGGCGCGGCGGTAACTTTGAAAAAAATGTGGTGCTGGCGATTGCGCAGCGATTGAAATCACGATTAGAACAACAACCCAACACGCGAGTCTTGCTGACGCGCGATGCTGACTACTTTGTGCCGCTTCATATCCGGGTTCAAAAAGCACGCAAAGTTCAGGCGGACTTGTTTGTTTCTATCCATGCAGATGCTTTCGTGGAACCAACTGCGCGTGGCTCTTCGGTGTTTGCGCTCTCGGAAAAAGGTGCCAGCTCAACCGCGGCACGCTGGCTAGCCAACAAGGAAAATGCCGCCGACCTCATTGGTGGCATCAACATCAGCACCAAGAATCAGCAACTGGCGAGCGTCCTGCTTGATCTCTCGACGACCGCGCAAATCAATGACAGCCTGAAGCTTGCAAAGCATGTACTGGGCGAGATCGGCTCGATCAACCGACTGCACAAGCCGCAGGTAGAACAAGCCGGTTTCGCGGTATTAAAAGCGCCCGATATTCCTAGCATTCTGGTCGAAACAGCCTTTATTTCAAACCCGGAGGAAGAGGCCAAACTCACTGACGAGCGCTACCAAGATCAGATGGCCGATGCGCTCGCACGCGGTATCCGCAAATATCTGCAAAAACACCCCAGCCTCAACCGCGGCCGCATGACCTGACACCTACTGTCCGTCAGGATTCAGACCGCGCACCTCGCAAACGCTTGCGCACAAATCGGATGATTGCAGCGAGTGCTACCGGCCCTGCTGCTGCTGCAATACCAATCAAGACAATCGTATTCAAGTGGTCGCGAATAATGGGGATATTGCCAAAGAAATAGCCGGCCATCACCAGGCCAATCACCCATAGCAGCGCACCGACCACGTTAAAAATCTGAAAGCGTGTCAGGCCCATGTCCGACACGCCGGCGACAAACGGGGCAAAAGTACGAATCACTGGTAGCCAGCGCGCCAGAATAATGGTCTTGCCACCATGCAGCTCAAAGAAAGCATGCGTCTTTTCAAGTGCATGACGATCAATCCATCGATAATCATGGGTAAACACACGCTGACCGAGCGCGCGACCGATCAGATAGTTGAGCGTGTTGCCTGTCACCGCTGCCACCACCAGCAATAGCATCAGTAGCGGCGCATTCATTAAGCCATTGGCACAAAACGCACCAGCAATAAACAATAGCGTGTCGCCCGGCAAAAACGGGAATATCACCAGACCTGTCTCGGCAAACACAATTGCAAACAGAAGTACATACACAAGCGCACCATACTGCTCAAGCAGCATGCCAAGTGCTTTGTCGATATGCAAAATCAGGCCGAGCAGTTGGGTCAATTCCATAGTGAAGGCGATTGGCGGCCACAAAAAACCCACGATGATACACGGCCATGCGTATTTGGCTTGCATTAAAACCCTGATTTATCCCTCGGTATAATCGCTGCATGTCCAGTTCAATCGATGCGCCAAACATCATCCGCCTGCTGCCCGATCAACTGATCTCTCAGATTGCTGCGGGTGAGGTGATCGAGCGCCCGTCAGCGGTCGTCAAAGAGCTACTGGAAAACGCGATCGATGCTGGCGCCACCCAACTGGCAATACGCTTGGAAGCAGGCGGCGTGAAGCGTATCGCTATCACCGATAACGGCTCAGGCATCCCACCCGAGCAGTTAGCGCTAGCGCTGACCCGACATGCCACCTCGAAAATCGCACACCTGCATGATCTGGAAAACGTCACGACATTGGGATTTCGGGGCGAGGCCTTGGCGTCGATTGCCTCAGTTGCGCAGTTAACCCTCACCTCGCGCACACGCGACGCGGCGCACGCATGGCAGGTACAGGGTCATGACCCGGCTGCGGTCAGCCCGGCGTCTGGCGCTATCGGTACGGTGGTGGATGTACAAGACCTGTACTTCAATACACCGGCACGGCGTAAATTTCTGAAGTCAGAGCAGACCGAGTATGGTCACTGCATGGACGTGGTACGTCGGATTGCGCTGGCGCGTCCAGACTTACGTTTTTCAGTCACACACAATGGCAAGACCACCGAGCACTGGCAAGAAAGCGAGCTTGCTGATCGAAGTGCCCAAATATTAGGTGAGCCCTTTGCACAGGCGCGATTGCCGCTCGAAGAACGTGCCGGGCCAGTCGGTCTACGTGGCTTCGTCGGCCTACCTACCGCCGCACGCGGACGCGCCGATGCGCAGTATTTTTATGTCAATGGACGATTCGTACGTGACAAGCTGCTGACACACGCAGTGCGCTCGGCTTACCAGGACGTGCTGCATGGTGATCGCTTCCCAGCCTATGTGCTACAGCTTGAACTCGACCCCGCACTGGTCGACGTCAATGTGCATCCTGCCAAAATCGAGGTGCGGTTTCGCGACAGCCGAGCCATCCATCAGTTTGTTTTTCATGCAGTCAGTCGGTCACTGGCAAGCACTGCCCCGAGCAGCGAATTGTCTGTGTCTGCGTCTGCGACCAGCCCAAACCCTTCACCGTTCAGCGCACTACCATGGCATGCTCAGCAGCCTCGGCAGTCGTCATTGGGCGTCGCACAGGACATGGCGCGCTACGGTGCGATGTTCTCAGATAATTTTTCAGTCGGTAGTGCAGGCGCAACGACAAACATCGTTCATCCAGCCAAAAATGATCAACCGGATGAAGAGAGCTTCCCGCTCGGTTTCGCGTTAGCGCAGCTGCACGGGATTTATGTACTGGCGCAAAATCGGGCCGGACTCGTTTTGGTCGACATGCATGCGGCGCACGAGCGAATACTCTATGAGCAGTTTAAACAAGCGCTTGAAGAAAAAGCTGTCACGCTCCAACCTTTACTAATACCGGTCAGCTTTCATGCCGACGCAGTCGAGGTCGGCACCGCTGAAGAGCATCGCACAAACCTCGCTAGCTTGGGCTTTGATATTGCCATCATGTCGCCGACCACACTTGCAGTACGGGCGATACCAGCACTATTGAAAAATGCCGATGTGCAGTCACTGGCGCGTGATTTGTTGCGCGATTTGCGGGAATTCGGTGGTTCGCATGTTTTGACAGAACATCGTAATGAATTACTTGGCACGCTCGCCTGTCATACGGCAGTACGCGCGAATCGTGCGCTCACCCTCCCGGAAATGAATGCTTTATTGCGTCAGATGGAAGCGACTGAACGCGCTGATCAATGTAATCACGGCCGGCCAACCTGGATACAACTTGCCATCACCGATCTTGATCGGTTGTTCCTGCGCGGGCAATAAGCATGCAGATTTCGCCGCTACCGCAGTTCGCGCATGCTCCGCTGCTGCTGCTGATCACCGCGATGATGATGATGCAGCCGCTTTCAACCGATCTTTATCTGGCCTCGCTACCCAGCTTGGTGAGTGGCTTTGGTGTGCCAGTCGCGACAGTACAACTCACGCTCAGCCTATTTGTGATTGGCTTCGGTAGCGCGCAGTTAGTGATTGGCCCCCTGTCGGACCGTTTCGGTAGGCGCCCGGTCTTACTCACGGGTCTCGGTTTATATGTTGCAGCGAGTGCCTTATGTGGATTGGCACAATCGATTGAACTGCTGATCGCAGCACGCTTTCTGCAATCGCTTGGTTGCTGCGCAGCGGTGATGATCGCGCGCGCCGTTGTGCGTGATGCGTACGCGCCCGAGGATAGCGCCAGGTTTTTGGCGCGTGCAAGCACCTATATATCGCTTGCACCCATCATCGGCCCCATCCTCGGCGCCTACCTGCAGGTTGCTTTCGGCTGGCGCGCTGCATTTATTGCCTTGGGTATGTTTTCGGCCTGTGTGATGGCCGCTTGTCTTTATCACCTGCCAGAAACGAATCAGCATAAAAATCCTAATGCGACTCAAATCAAGGGCATTCTTGAGAACTACCGCTTGGTACTCGGATCACGCGAGTTCTGGCTGAACGTGACACCGGGCGCACTTTCTTACTGCGGCATCTTCGTCTTCATCTCTGGCTCGAGCTTTGTACTGATTGATGTACTTGGCGTACCCACCCAATGGTTTGGCTACTGCTTCGCGATAGGCGTCACCGGATATATGAGCGGGACTCTGGTTTGCCGCCACTTACTAAAATCGATCAGCGGTGAACAAGCGCTGCGGATCGGTACGGCTTGCTCATTCAGCGCAGGTCTGTACTTTCTGGTCGCAACCCTGCTGGGATGGTGGCACTGGGGCGTCGTTGTGCTAGCGATGTTTTTAGCGATGGCCTCGCATGGCATCAATTTCCCTGTTTCGCAGGCTGGTTCAATCGCACCATTTCCGAAACAGGCAGGCACGGCTGCTGGCTTGATGGGTGCGGTGATGATGGCGCTGGCATTTGTCAGCGGCACCATTGTTGGAGTGACTCACAATGGCACGCTGTATCCGCTAGCGATCATCTCAGCGGTCTTGGGCACGCTTAACTTTCTTTCTGTGCGCCTGATCGGAAAACGCACCGTTGCCGCATGACTAAACCACTCGCGGTTGCGATCATGGGACCCACCGCGTCCGGCAAGACCGCTACTGCGCTACGGATCGCTGCAGAAATACCTTCGGAAATTGTTTCCGTCGACTCTGCCCTGATTTATCGAAGTATGGATATTGGTACTGCCAAGCCGACGCCGCATGAGCGCGCTTCTGTACGGCATCACTTGATCGATATTTTGGATCCGACCGAAAGTTACTCGGTCCGACAATTCTGTGACGATGCAGTACGACTGGTGACCGACATCACCGCGCGCGGCAAGCTACCCTTGCTGGTGGGCGGCACCATGCTCTACTTCAAAGGACTGCGCGAGGGATTGGATGATCTGCCACCTGCTGACCCTGCACTTCGAGCGCAGATCGACATGGAGATCGCGCGTCACGGCATCACCGCGCTGCACGCACGATTGCGAGCGCTGGATCCAGTTACAGCTGATCGTTTAAAGCCGACGGATACGCAGCGCATACAACGTGCGGTGGAGATTGCCCTGCTGACGGGTCAACCCATGTCAGCGCTGCTCGCGAAGATCGCACCACCGGCATTGCCGTTTTCACTACTGCCGATTGCGTTGGAACCCTCTGACCGTAGCGTGCTGCACGCACGTATCGCCACACGCTTTGATGACATGCTCAGCGCCAACCCAAGCTTGCTTGACGAAGTCGGTGCCTTACGTTCACGAGGCGATCTGCATCTTGGCCTGCCATCCATGCGCTGCGTGGGCTATCGGCAAGCCTGGGAATATCTGGACGGCAGCATCACGAAAGAAGAATTCAGAGAAAAGGGGGTGGCCGCCACACGCCAACTCGCGAAAAGGCAATTAACCTGGCTCCGGGGCATGGAAGATCGTCGGGTTATTGACTGCTTGGCAGCAGATGCACCGGTCCAAGCACTGGGACATATACAGACGGCGCTCGGTTGACAGTGACTAGCCGCCCGAAGATAATGTCGGGCTTCGTGGTGATATAGCTCAGTTGGTTAGAGCACAGCACTCATAATGCTGGGGTCGGTGGTTCAAGTCCACCTA
>JAIXQV010000176.1 GCA_027485535.1 Oxalobacteraceae bacterium
GCTCTTCCTTTCAGCCATGAGAACGCTCCTTACTGATGGCCTTGCGGCCAGTGGTGCGTAAAGCCCCGCAACCTTGGGCGGCCGCAGCGAACTGCCACGACATCCTGTGAATCAACTGTGTAGCGGGCTTCATGCAGCCTCCCCGATACGCAGCGACTCTCTAGCTCTTGCAACACGCTCGACGCTCACGCAGTCCTCACCGGCACGACGAGCATCGCGTTCAGCGCGATCACGTATTTGTTTAGCGGCCGAGATCTGAACCAGCACAGGTTCAGCAGCGACCAATTTATTCAGCAATTCACGTGCAGCGTCATCCCATGCGGCTTGCGCACGTACCGGTGTCGGGTCGACGCGATCCATCTCGGTGCCCAAGGGCAGGATGTTGAACAGCGCATCAAACAGACAGTTGCAGAATTCTTGAATCAGATAAGTAGCACCGGAATAGCCCATGAAGGGTGTGCCGAGGTGCCGACGAATAATCGCGCCGGGGAATGAAGCGGTAATGAAGCTAGGCTTCATGGGCGAGGCGGAACCCGCTTCAGCCAGATACATACGCTCGTTATAGCTGCCGTACATCACGAGTGGCGGCTTCTCACGTACGAGCTGGCGAATCGATTCGTTATCTGTCTTCTCGCCCGGCTTGCGCGCTACCGAAAAATTGCATGGCAAGCCCATCTCTTCTTCGAAGAAATGACGAACACCACGCGCATAGGTTTCATTCGCGACGATGGCAAAGCTGGCGGTACCAAAGAAATCTTGCGTCACCGAGCGCCACAAATCCCAGATGGGTTTGATCGTGGTGTGCTTCTCGCGCTCGATGAAAGGCTCAGGATCGAGGTGCAGCAACTCGCCCAGCGTGCGCAGGAATTTTGTCGTGCTGTGAAGGCCGATCGGTGCTTGCAGATACGGACGCTCGAGCGCCTCGCATAACAAACGGCCGAATTCGCGATACATACAGATGTTGACATCGGCATCTGCCAGATTCTGAACATCCGCCAAGTGACTACCCAGCGGGAACACCATGTTCACTTCAGCACCAATACCTTCAACCAAGCGACGGATCTCTGCCAGATCGCTCGGCATGTTGAAGGTGCCATAGCAAGGGCCGATGATATTGACACGCGGTTTTTCACCCGGCTCACGCTGATCAAACGGCTTACGCTCTGGCACATGGCGCAGACCATACTCATGCCACAGCCACAGCATGGCGCGATTGGCGCACTGCCACTGATCTTCATCGATCGTACGCGGCAGGAAGCGCAAGATACTAGTGCCTTCAGGCGTGACACCACCACCGATCATTTCGGCGATAGAACCGGTCACCACCACTGCAGGTAAATCTGGATCGAGCGCACCATGGGCACGCTTCATCGCACCCTCGGTACCCTCGCGGCCCAGTTGTTCTTCTGCCAGACCGGTGACAACAATCGGCAGTTCATGCGGTGGCAGCGCATCGGTGTAGTGCAGTACCGAGGTCACCGGCAGGTTTTCGCAACCGACCGGGCCGTCGATGATGACTTGCAAGCCCTTGACCGCGGTGAAGACATACACCGCGCCCCAGTAGCCACCTGCGCGATCGTGGTCGATGATGTTCATACCATCTCCTCCGCCTTGCGTTTTTTCGCAGCTTTCTCAAGCCGACGCCGCGTCTCTACGCGAAACTCAGGGCGCTCGACAGGTTTGTCTTCCCAGACACCGGCACGATCACCGTCGCCGGCATCGCCGAAGAAAGCCTTCATATCGTCCATGCGGGTGCGGTTCTTGATCGCTGCGTTGATCACGGTGGCGAGTGAACCCGCACCGGCCACACCCATCAAGGGACGGGCAGAAATCAGATTCGTGAAATACAGCGATGGCAGTGACATCTGCTTGGCTGCTTGCACCACGGGCGTGGTACCGATCGCGAGATCGGGTTTGTATTCATTGACTGCGGCAATGTCTTGCTCGAGCGAGGCGCGGTACTGGACCTGTACGCCCTTGGCTTCCAGCCATGCACGATCGACTTCGCTAGCTGCCGTCTGCGGGCACGCTGTACCGACGTAACGCAGATCAGCGCCACTCTCGACCAACAAGCGCCCGACCAGCAACTCCGAGCCTTCGTAACCGGATAGGGTGATACGACCATCAATACGAGTGGCTGACAGCGCGCCCCTGATAGCGGGCAAGAAGCGGTTCTTTGCAGCGTCGATCATGCGCTGCTCGACATTGCAGGCATCACCAATAGCTTGCAGCCAAGCCTCGGTTCCGTCATGGCCGACTGGCGCTGAGCCAACCGAGCCACGCCCTGCGGCTTCGAACTCGCGCAGGCTGGCGGTGTAAAACGGATGGATCGCCGCCACCGCAGCGCAATCAAGCGCAGCGTATAACTCGCGCCACTCGCGGGTCGGTACAACGGGTCCTGCAGCCAGCCCCAGCATCTCCAGCATGCCGCCGATGATCATGGGATCAGCGGGGAACATCTCTCCCATCAGTGTGACGGTCGGCTTGTCGCTGATACCAGAGCGCGGAGCGGCCACAGGTCCTGCCGCGATCTCGCTACGTGCATATTTCAGCATCGCAGCGGACAGTACGTCTTTCGCCTCGGCGTGCGTTGGCACACCAAAACCAGGTACATCAATTCCAATCACGCGCACGCCATTGATCTCTTTCGGGAGAATTTGCAATGGCACACCAGAGGCGGTGGGTACGCAGAGATTGATGACGACAATCGCGTCATATGAATCCGGATTTGCCTGTTCATGCACCGCGTCGCGAATATCTTCAAACAACTTGCCGGTGACCAGAGTCTCGGAATTAAATGGTACGTAGCCCACACTGCGGCGCGCACCATAAAAATGTGAAGTAAAGGTCAGGCCGTACACGCAACAGGCCGAGCCCGACAAGATGGTCGCCGTGCGGCGCATACGCAAGCCGACGCGCAATGAACCAAATGCGGGACACATGCTCTGCGGCTGATCATGCGGACCTTTGGGGTAATCGGCAGCGTAGCGATCCAGCACACCCGCCTTACCTGCGGCGCGTGCTGCTGCCTCAAGCTGCTCTTTACCCGCGTGGCAGCCAACGCCATCGCCTTCAAGCGCGGCGGGGTTACTCACAATCGGGATTACGGTGCGCTGGTCCATTCGATTAGACCTCGTCGTAGATAACTTCAAGTGAAGGCTTGACGACAATGTCGCGGCCCATCATGTCGGCATTGGTTGCCGGTTGCAGCACGACATTGCGGCCGACAGCGTCGGCAGCGAACAGCCCGAGTAGCGCTTCCTGCGTCATTGGCTTGGGGCGCACCGGCGGCGCATCGGCCACGTTTTGTGCGAGCGTCGCGAACAAGTCGCCCCACTGACCATCAGGACGTCCGATGATTTCGTAGTTGGCGCTCTTGCGGCGAATGTCTTCGTTCGCAGGAATCGCAGACAGCACCGGTATGCCGGCTTCTTTCGCGAATGCCTGCGCTTCGCCGGTACCGTCATCCTTGTTGATCACCATGCCGGCGACGCCGACATTGCCGCCGAGTTTGCGGAAGTATTCAACCGCTGAGCAGACGTTATTGGCGACGTAGAGTGATTGCAGGTCGTTACTACCCACCACAATCACCTTCTGGCACATATCGCGTGCGATCGGCAAACCAAAGCCGCCGCAGACCACATCACCCAGAAAATCCAGCAGCACGTAGTCGAAGCCCCAGTCATGGAAGCCGAGTTTTTCGAGCAGTTCGAAGCCGTGAATGATGCCGCGTCCACCGCAGCCACGACCCACCTCCGGTCCACCAAGCTCCATCGCGTAAACACCATCGCGCTTGAAGCAGACATCTCCGATTTCAACCGGCTCGCCGGCGAGTTTTTTCTTTGAAGAGGTTTCGATAATGGTCGGGCAGGCGCGACCGCCGAACAGTAGCGATGTGGTATCGCTCTTCGGATCGCAACCGATCAGCAGCACTTTCTTGCCTTGCTGCGCCATCATGTAGGAGAGGTTGGAGAGCGTGAAGCTCTTACCAATGCCGCCCTTACCGTAGATCGCGATGATTTGAGTCTCTTTCTTCACCTCGCCGGTATGCACCGGGGTCTGCTCAACCGCAGCTTCGGCGCGTAGACGCTCTTTCTGCATGAAGTGTACGGGTGCTGCCTGTTGCTCGTTAGGCTGGCTCATTGCTTTTGTCTCCAGTCGAGAATCATCTTCAAACAGCTTGGGTCGTTGAAAGCGGTGCGGTAGGCTTCTTCTGCCTGCGCCGGATGACTGCGGTGCGTGATGAGTCCTTCCAGCGAAAGCCGTCCGCACTCCACCAGATCGCGTACGGCGATTAACTCAGCAGGCTTCCATTGCGCAGCGACACGAATCCGTACCTCGCGCATGAAAGCCGGCGGGAAAGAAAAACTCATCGGCTCATCGTAAAAACCGGCCAGCACAATCTCTGCATTCGGCGCGGCGCGAGCGATCAATTGATCGAGAATCTGCGGATCACCGCTCACGTCACAGATGCAGCGATAGTTAGAACGTGTGTCCTCAGTTGGATCAACGACGTCGTATCCCACCGCGCCTTCGCGCCGTGCAGGGTTGGTCTCCCAGACCACTGGCTTAGAACCACTCTCGACTGCAATCCGAGCCATCATCCGCCCGAGTACACCGTGGCCAACAATCAGTTCGGGCTGCGTTGTACTCGCTGCAGAGAAAGCGTGATACGCAGTCGCACCCAGCGCCAGCAACGTGCCGCGCTCACCTAATGACTCTGAAATTCTTAACGCGCGTAGCGCCGGTATCACGACACGAGACGCCGCACCACCGAACAAGCCGCGCACCTCGCCGTAGCAGGCCGCACCCGGTACAAACACCATCTCGCCGATTGCATAGTTGGTGCTCTTGCCCGCCTGCACCACCCGACCAACGGATTCGTAGCCGGGTACCAGCGGGTAGCCCATGCCCGGAAAAATCGGCATACGACCCGAGTACAGCAACTTCTCGGTGCCTGTCGAGATACCCGACCAGCAGGTCTCGACCACCAGATCGTTATCCGTCGGCGTTGCCAACGGCAGCTCACGCAAATGCAGCTGCATCGGTCTTTCAACCACAACTGCCACTGCGTGTTCGCTCATCAATGTCCCCTGGTTTAACTGCATTCGGCGGCTGTCTGGATCAGGCCATCGGAACTAGCCCGCAACCCACTCCGCCTTGATGACGTATTCTTTCCGTTACATTGCCGTGTGTCAACTTTTATTTACGCTTTTACAGCCGCCCACACGCCAGTCCCAACAAAAATTGCTGCTGAATTGCTAACGGGTCGCGACCAGCATTCGAACCTGCAGCGGTATCCGAGTGGGCACCGCACGAATCGCGCTAAACCCAGCTTGGGTCAGCAACGCACTCAGCTGCGCCGCTGTGCGGGCGCGACCGCGCCCCATCGCCAACAAGTAGAAACCGAAATAAGCGTCGCCCATCGCCTCGGCGCCTGGGGTACCGGCCATAGGCTCGGCCAGCAGTAAGGTGCCGCCCGGTGGCAGCGCGGCGTGGATCGCGCGCAATATCGTCAGTGCACGCTGCTCGTCATGGTCATGAATCACCCGCACTAGGCTCACGATGTCAAAGCCGGTCGGCAGCGGGTCGGACAGGAAATTGCCGCCAATCGCGTTCGCGCGCTGGGCCAAACCAGCCGTGGCAAATCGGGATTTAGCGCGCTCAGCGACCGCTGGCAGATCAAATAGGGTCAGCTGCAAATGCGGGGCGCGTACGCCGACACTGCACAAGAAACGACCCTCGCCACCGCCCACATCGAGCAGGCGGTGATGGCGGTCGAATGAATAAGCGTCGAGTATTTCGGCGGCCACCAGCGGCTGTGATGCCGCCATCAGCTGCGAGTAATTGCCGACATGGTCTGGCGCGAGTTCACCTGCATGCGCAGGCGCGTCATCCGCGGTGTAAGGATAGAAGCCGGACAGCGCCGGCGCTGGCCCCTGCCCACGCAGCAAGGCCACCGGATCAGCCAGATCCGAATACAACGTGTCGTGATGGCGAATCATCGCCAGCACACCCTCATTCTCAACCAGCGGCGCACCGAGCACGCCCAAGCCATAGCGGGGTTGTCCGCGTTCGTCTGTGCCGCGCGACTCGATGAGTCGCAGCGAAATGGCGGCCGCTAGCAGACGGTCAGTCGCCTCATTGCTCATCTGACAGTGCAGCGCCAGCTGCGTGAGTGTCATTGGACCTTGTGCGAGCTTGCGAAACAGATCTAGCTTGACGCAGGCCGACAGCACCTGCGAGTAGACGAAGCCAGCGACTAAATCGAATACTTCACGCGTGCGTCGACGCGCGAAGGGTCGGGTCAGCGGAAACGATGAGGCCGCACGATGAAACGCGGCGCTCGCGTACAACCGGTCGCGTAGCGCGAGTAACCGGTCTGTGAAAGAGAGCGTAGCTGCCGCCATTTAAGCAACGACGCGAGTGACGCTAGGCGCGAACTTGCGCACGAGGTCATTCGGCACTAGCCGCTTGGCCTCCATCCGCAATAGCGTGCGCAGCTGCGCCGAGCCACGGCAGGCTGGTATCGAGGCACTGGCGTGAGCAATCAACTGATCAAACAACTGAACCGCGCCGGTCAAACCTAATTCGCCGGCAGAACTGGGACGACCGTGCGTCACGTCTTGCCCGGCTGGCTTACCTAGCATCTCGGCATCGCAAGCGACGTCACGAATATCGTCCGCCACCTGATAGGCCTCACCCAGTAACTCGCCAAGCGCGCGCCACGGGTTAGCGTCAGCGCCTGCGGCCTGCGCACCAGAAGCGGTAGCGGCAACGAACAGCGCACCGGTCTTGGCGCGCTGATACTCGGACAAAGACACGCGTGGCTCGCACTCCCACGCCTGGCCCGCGATGATGCCGGAGGGCGCGCCGACTGCCGCCGACAGGGTTGAAATCATTGGAATCAGCCGCTGCGGCTGTGTCGCACCAGCGCATGCCAGCGACTGGAACGCAGCCACAATCAGCGCATCACCCGCCAGCAC
>JAIXQV010000115.1 GCA_027485535.1 Oxalobacteraceae bacterium
CAGAATGTTTTTTCAGCGTGCAGTTTTACTAAGCCGGCGTGGATAACAGGCTTGCAGGACTGCTCAAAATCCTGCCGATATTCGCTCGGTGGTTGCCATCCACGCTTGCGCCAGAGCCGGGTGACATCAGTGCGTGTGCGCGGCGTGCCGATGGTCGGCTCGGTATTCACATAGGCCAGATTCGTTTTCATATTGACATCTCCTTGTAGCGACGAATAGTGCTGGGTCGACGCCATAATACTGTATAAACGTACAGCTTAAAAGGGGTTTGTGAGAACTGCCTGAAATCGCCAACCGAACCAAAAAGTCCTGTATTTACAAGGCTTTTCAGCTGATCGCGCGGTGCAGATCCCGCATATGCAGCGCCCGTAGTTGCGGCGCTAGTAGCCAGGCGAAGCCGACGACCAGCAGGGTCATCGATCCGCCAAACAAGATAGATGGTACCAGCCCCAGCAGGTTGGCCACGATTCCGGACTCCAGGGCTCCGATCTCGTTGGAAGAACCAATGAAGAGGCCATTGATCGCAGTGACGCGACCTTGCATGTGCTGCGGTGTGACCAGTTGCAGGATGGTCTGACGAAGCACCACCGAAACACCATCGAAAAGCCCCGACAAGAACAGAAAAAACGCCGCCATGGTCAGCGAGCTCGACATGCCAAAGCCAATGATCGACACACCGAAGCCTGCGACTGACACCATCAGCCACTTGCCGGCGTGACGATCAATCGAGCGACGCGTCAGCCACAAGCCGACAATCACCGAGCCGGCTGCTGGCATCGCGCGCAACAAGCCTAGATTCTCCGGGCTACCGTTCAGCACTTGATGAATGAACGCCGGCAGCACACCGACGGCACCACCAAACAGCACCGCGAACATATCCAGCGCCATTGCTGCCAGCATCACCTGAGTTGAACTCACAAAGCGAAGGCCTTCGCGAATACTGGCGAATACCGAGGTCGATGTTTCAGCAGGTGGTGTCTCGATCACTTTCAAACCAAGCATCGCGACCACACCCGTCAGGGCAAACACCCCGGTGGCAAGGTAAGCCAGCCGCACATCTTGCCAAGCGATCAGCACTCCACCAATCACCGGGCCTGACACCAGCGCAATCTGAAACACCACGCTACTGATGGCGGTTGCACGCGCCAACTGATCGCGCTCGAGTATGCGCACCATAATCGCGGAGTACGCCGGTCGCAGTAGTGAGCGTGCAGCACCCGCCAGCCCCATCGCGAGATAAATCCACATCGTTAGCGGCAAAACACTCCCGGGGTTTGTGACCATCACCACCATCAGCGTCGAGATAGCGACATAGCAGCCACAGCCAATCAGCGCGATCAACTTCTTCGGCAGCACATCCACCGCATGGCCGGCGAATAAGGACAACAGAAAATACGGCACAACCTCGGCCAGACCGATCAGGCCGAGTGCCACCACATCGTGCGTAAGCGAATAGATATGCCAACCTGCAGTGACCGTCAGGATTTGATAGGCGAGGGTGATGCAGCCTCGGTACAGGGTGAGGCGGGTAAAGGCGGGCGAGAACAAAGCGCCGGATGTATTCAATGGGTTCAAGCGCTGTTGCCGATACCACGCTTGGTATGAAAGGCATTCAATGCATTTAAAGCATTTAAAGCATTTAAAGCATTTAAAGCATTTAAAGCATTTAAAGCATTTAAAGCATTTAAAGCATTTAAAGCATCTAAAGCATTTAAAGCATCTAAAGCATTTAAAGCATTGAAAGCACTTAAAGCATTGAAAGCACTTAAAGAATTCAAAGGCTGGTCGATGGCATCGATGGATTCAAACGCCGAAAACATTTCAATCCTGTCAATCGACGGCCAGGGTACTACACGCACTTTATTGTGCATTGCTGGATGCGCTCAAAGCGGTGCCCCAGCCGCCGCCCATGGCTTTGATCAATGCGACGCTGGCTACCTGCCGGTTGGACTGTGCTTGCAGTAGAGTGCGTCGTGCATTCAGCGCAGTTGTCTGAGCGATCACCACTTCCAAAAAGCTTACCTGACCGGCGCGGTAGCGGTTGAGCACCTGATCCTGGGCTTGTGTTGCGGCAGCAGCGGCGGTGGCCAGCAAGGTGTCTTGTTCAGTTAGCACGCGCGAGGCAATCAGTTGGTCTTCAACACTCTGAAACGCCTCAAGCACGGTTTGACGATACAGCGCCACCTCTTGTTCATAGAAGGCTTCGGCACCAGCCACCCGGCTCTTGGTCAGCCCCGCGTTAAAAATCGGCTGCGAGAGCACAACGCCGAGCGACCAGATGCTGGTTGGGTTCGACAGCAAACCCGGCGCAGTAGCTGCGAAACCACCCGCACTACCGGTCAGATTCAGGCTAGGAAAATATGCCGAACGCGCGATCCCAATCTGTTCGTTAGCAGCTGCCACACGACGCTCGGCGGCAGCGATATCCGGCCGTCTTTCCAGTAACTCCGAGGGCACCACCATGGGTAGCTCGGGTACTACGATTTGCCATTCTTCACTAGCCGCGATACTGAAGTTGGCGGGTGCCTCACCCAATAGCACCGCAATGGCATGTTCCAGTTGCGCACGCTGACTTCGCAAACCAGTGTAATCAGATTGCGCATTCGATAGCTGCGTTTGTGCTTGCAGTAAATCGGTCTTGGGTGCGACGCCGACCTTGTAGCGATTTTCCGTGATGATCACGACGCGCTGGTAGTCGGCGATAGCTGCCTCAAGTAACTTGCGCTGCGCATCAGCATGCCGCAGCAGCAGATAATTCGTCACTAATTCACCCTGTGCCGACAAGGTAGCGGTAGCGAGCTCACCGGCACTGGCTTGCGCATTGGCTTCTGCACCTTGCACCGCGCGTCCAAGGCGTCCCCACAGGTCAGGCTCCCATGCCGCGCCCAGATCGACCCGAACGCGACGCAAGGGCGTTACCGCATTCGCGACATTGGTGCGGGTAGCGGCACCGGTTAGGCCAAGCGTGGGAAACAGCGACGCACGTTGCTGTGCCACTAATGCTTGTGCTTGCTGAAACGCGGCGACAGACGCGGCGATATTTTGGTTGGATACCGCGACGCGCGGCGCAAGTTCATTCAGCAGCGGGTCATGAAATACATTCCACCAGGGCTCGCGCGGGCTGGCATCGGCGGGTTGCGCCACTTTCCAGCCATCGGCCTCTTTAAAATGGGCGGGCAGCGGCATCGCAGGCGTGCGGTAATCCGGCCCAATCCGTTTAAATGAGCACGCACCTAGCAGTGCCGGCAACAAGATGATGAGAAACCGCTTTTTCATTTTTTCAGGTAGGCAGTGGGCTTGTATCACTGGTGTCACGACCCAGCGCGCGTTCATTCGGACTACGGTGACGCCAGCGGTCCACCGTTAGGTAAACCACGGGTGTCGTTAACAGGGTGAGTAATTGGCTGGCGACCAAACCACCAATGATCGCCACGCCCAAGGGTTGGCGCAACTCAGAGCCCTCACCGAATCCTATCGCAAGCGGCAGCGCACCGAGCGCGGCGGCGGCGGTCGTCATCAAGATGGGTCGGAGCCGGTGCAAGCAAGCCTCGCGAACCGCCTCACGCGGCGAGAGGCCCCGACTTCGCTCGGCTTGTAGCGCGAAGTCGATGATCAGAATCGCATTTTTCTTGACGATGCCGATCAATAAAAATAAACCAATCAGCGCAATCAGCGAGAATTCCAAATCAAACAGCATCAGCGCGACCACCGCACCAATACCGGCGGAGGGAATCGTCGACAGCACCGTCAATGGATGCAGCAAGCTCTCGTACAAGATACCCAGCACAATATAAATGACAACCAAGGCGGCCAGAATGAGTAGGGGTTGCTGCCCTTGGGATTCTTGATAGGCGCGCGCCGTTCCTTGAAAACTGCCGCGCACACTGGCCGGAATCGCAATCGAGTCCACGGCACGCTTTAGCGCGGCCTGGGCGTCCGGTAGCGTCAAACCCGGCCCCAGATTAAAAGACACCGTTCCTGCCAACTCCGCGTCCTGATGACTGACCGAAGCTGCGGTTGATCGCTCGGCGAAGCTGGCCACATTCGAGAGCGGCACCATCACCGTGCCGCTGGTGGAGAGCGCCTGACCACTGGCGACATCACGCAGACCCGGATTTGCGCTCGCACTTGTAGCACTGCCGCGTACCGGCACATAAATGTCATTCAATGCCTGCGGACTGCGCGAATAGGCAGGATTGTGCTCCATGATTACCCGGTACTGGTTCAGCTCGCCATAGAGGGTAGCCACCTGACGCTGACCGAAAGCGTTATAGAGCGCGTTATTGACATCGCGCGAGCTAATACCCAGCCGCGTGGCCGCCTCTCGATCCACCCGCACGAAGGTCTCGACACCGTTTTCTTTTAAATCCGAATCCACATCGACCACACCGCGTTGACGTTTCATCGCTTCCACCAGCTGGCCGGTCCATAGTTTGAGGTCGTCGAGATTGTCACTCTTGAGTGTGTACTGAATTTGATTCACATCGCGTCGACCGCCAATCCGCAGGTCTTGCACCGGTATCAACATAGCCGACACACCGGTCACGCGGGACAGCTTGGGTCGCAGGCGGGCGATGACCTCTTGTCCGCTGTCGGTCCGCTCGGCGCGTGGTTTGAGTGTAATGAACATGAAGCCACCGCCGGGGCGGTTGCCACCGGTATAGCCCGTCACGGTGGCGACTGCAGGATCTTTGCGGATAATCTCGACCATCTGCCGCACCTTGCTCTTCATCGCGTCAAATGAAATGCTTTGATCCGCGCGCAATCCTGCCGTGATCTGGTTTGAATCCTGCTGCGGAAAAAATCCCTTCGGCACGATCGTGAACAACCACGCATTCAAGCCGATCACTGCAGCCAACAGCGTTAGCACCAGCCAGCGATGGTCGAGTGCAATATCAAGCACCTGCGCATAGGCATGCTGTACCGAGGCGTAGGCGCGGGCAAAGAATCGCGAGATCAGGCCGGGTGGTTTCTCTGCACGCGGTTGACGCAACAGCCAGGCACACATCATCGGTGTGGTGGTGAGCGAGATCAGCAGTGAGATCATCACCGCCGCCGACAGCGTAAGCGCGAATTCGCGGAACAGGCGCCCGACTTGTCCACCCATGAAAAGTAGTGGAATAAACACCGCCACCAGTGAGACCGATATCGAGACAACCGTGAAGCTCACCTCGCGCGCACCGCGCAGCGCTGCTTCGAGCGAGAGATTGCGCTGGGACTGCTGCGGATCCGCTGCCATCATCTCGCGGTGCCGGGTAATATTCTCGAGTACGACAATCGCATCATCGACCACAAATCCGGTAGCGATGGTGAGGGCCATGAGCGATAGATTATTGAGTGAGAACCCCAGCAGATACATCACGCTGAAAGTGCCGAGCAAAGAGACGATGGTAGCGACGGCCGGTATCAGGGTGGCGCGTGCGCTGCGCAGAA
Source organism: Oxalobacteraceae bacterium (assembly GCA_027485535.1). Lineage (GTDB taxonomy): Bacteria > Pseudomonadota > Gammaproteobacteria > Burkholderiales > Burkholderiaceae_D > Pernthalerella. Next base: position 5,434 of record JAIXQV010000115.1, read on the forward strand.
AGGCGCTCACCACCAGGATCACCAGCACGATGGAGATCACCAAGGTCAGCTCGATCTCACGCAGCGACGAGCGTATGGAGTTCGTGCTGTCGGAGGAAATCTTCAGCTCGATATCCGGCGGCAGTTCTTCTTTCAGCGCGGGCAATAGCGCGCGCACCGCATCGACGGTTTCGATCACATTGGCGGTGGGCTGCCGATAGACCATCGCCACGACCGCTGGCACACCATTGAACAGGCCGAGCGTATTTCTATCTTCGCTACCGGTATAGACATTGGCGACATCGGACAAACGTACCGGCGCGCCATTGCGCCAGGCAACGATCAGCTGCTGGTAGCTTTCAGCGTTGAGTCGTTCGGCCGTAGCGCCGGTATTCGTGATGATCTGAAACGAGCGACCGTCGCCATCAATCATGCCTTTCGGTCGGTTGGCGGTAGCTGACTGTATCGCTGCGCGTACGTCTTCGGCCGACAAGCCTTGGCGGTGCAGCGCAAATGGCAGCAACTCAATACGCACGGCGGGCAGCGAGCCACCGCCCAGCTCGACATCACCCACACCGTCGACTTGCATCAGGCGTTGCTGTATCTGATTCGATACCGCTTCATAGATCTGACCAGTCGAGCGCGTTTTTGAGGTCAGCGCCAACACGATCACCGGTGAGTCGGTGGAATTTGATTTGGCGTAGGTTGGATTCGAGCGCAGCGAGATCGGCAAGTCAGCGCGCGCGGCATTGATCGCGGCCTGCACCTCGCGCGCAGCGCTATCGATTTTTTTCGAGAATTCGAATTGCAGATTGATGCGAGTCGAGCCATTACCGCTGCTTGAGCTCATCTCGGTGACACCTGGAATTGCCCCCAGGCGTCGCTCAAGCGGTGCCGCCACACTTGAGGCCAGCGTTGCCGGACTGCCGCCGGGCACTTGTGCGCGTACCGTAATGCCGGGCGATTCCACCTGCGGCAGCGGCGCCACCGGTAACAAGAAAAACGCGGCAACGCCGGTTAATGCAATCGCGACCGTCAGCAGCGTGGTGCCAATCGGCCGTTCAATGAAGGGCCGCGACAAGTTCATGCACGTGTTCCGGTGCGCGTTCCGGTGTGCGTACTGGTGCCAAACCAGTGGCGACCCAGACGATCAAAACCGAGGTAAATCACCGGGGTGGTGAACAGCGTCAGCAATTGGCTAAGCAACAGACCACCAAAAATCGCTACCCCCATTGGGTGCCGCAACTCAGCACCTTCACCCCAGCCCAGCATCAGGGGCAAAGCAGCGAACAGCGCCGCTAGCGTGGTCATTAAAATCGGACGAAAACGTAACAGCGCTGCTTGCTCGATCGCTTCGCGTGGCGATTTATGTTGTTCGCGTTCGGCCGCAATCGCGAAGTCGATCATCATGATCGCGTTTTTCTTGACGATACCAATCAGCAGAATAATGCCGATCACGCCGATCACTCCCAACTCCTGGCCGGCGATCATCAATGCCAACAAGGCACCCACACCCGCCGATGGTAGGGTCGATAGGATCGTCAATGGGTGCACATAGCTTTCATACAGAACACCCAGCACGATATAAACGCAGATCACGGCCGCCAAAATCAACCACAGCTGATTCTCCAGCGCGGCATCAAATGCGCCAGCGGCACCCAAGAAGTTGAGTGTGACTGCGGCGGGCATGCCAATCTCTTGTGCTGCCTGACGAATCGCGCGTACCGCATCCTCCAGTGCGACGCCGGGTGCGGTATCGAAGCCGATGGTGGTGGCAGGGAATTGGCCCACGCGCGTAATCTGCAAGGGCGATGCTTGTTCACGCACGGTCGCAATTGCGCCCAAGGTCGTCGCCTTGCCGGAACCGGTCTTGATCGGAATATCGGCTAGCGATTGCGCTGAGTTTGCGGTGCCCGGTGCAGCTTCCAGCACCACACGGAATTGATTCGTCTCGGTGAAAATTGTCGACACAATGCGCTGACCAAAGGCGTTGTACAAAGCATCATCAATCGCAGCCGCACTCACCGCAAGGCGGGACGCACTATCGCGATCAATACTCACCATCAGCGATGCTGCGCTAACGCCAACGTCCGAGCCGACATGCCGCACCGCAGGCGCTTGCGCCAGTTGCTGAACCAGCAGCTCCGTCCAGCGTTGCACAGTCGCGTTGTCTGCGCCCTCCAGCGCAACGCGGTACTGCGTCGGGCCGGTCTCAGCGTCAATCGTCAAATCCTGAAGTGGTTGTACATACAAGCTCGCCCCAGCCACCTGTGATGCACGCGTACGTAAGCGGTCCATGATCTGTTGCTGAGTACCGCTGCGTTCGGTGCGCAGATTAATCAGCATGCTGCCGGTATGCAGCATCGGATTACCGTTGCCGACACCGACTTGCGAACTCAGCGAGGCCACATCCGGGTCTTGTAATAGCTCACGCGCGACCGCTTGCTGTAGCGTCGCCATGGCGCCGAATGAAATGCCCTCGCGCGCTTCGACCCGTGCTTGCAGCCGCCCGGTATCCTGCTGCGGAAACAGACCTTTGGGTATTTGTATATAGAGCAGCACGGTGAGCAGCAGCGTACCGAGCGCAACCAGCAAGGTCAGCGCCTGACGCTCAAGTACCCAACTCAGCATCTGCCGGTAGCCGTTCAGCAAGCGATCAAACCCCGCTTGCAGCGCATGCGAGAGAGCAGGCGGATCCGCATCGTCGGTTGTACGCAGCATGCGCGCCGCCATCATCGGCACCAGGGTCAGCGACACCAGTGCAGAAATAACAATCGTGATCGCCAGCGTGACCGCAAACTCGCGAAACAATCGACCGACGACATCCGACATGAATAGCAGCGGGATCAACACCGCGATCAGCGAGACGGTGAGCGAGATAATCGTGAAACCGATCTCGCCAGCGCCCTTTAGGGCTGCTTGCATCGGTGTCTCGCCGCGCTCGATATAACGCGAGATGTTTTCCTGGGACACGATGGCATCGTCCACCACGAACCCGGTGGCAATCGTTAGGGCCATGAGCGTCAGGTTGTTGAGGCTATAGCCGAGCAAGAACATCACACCGCAAGTGCCAAGCAGAGAAATCGGTACCGCAAGGCTAGCGATGATGGTCGCGCGCACGCTGCGCAGAAACAGCAAGATCACTAACACCACCAATGCCACGGCGACGAACAGCTCAATGGTGACATGCTCGATAGAGGCGCGGATGGTGCCGGTGCGGTCGGATAGTACGGTCACTTTCACCGAGGCGGGCAGGCTGTCGGTCAGCTCCGGCAGTCGCTGCTGGATCGCATCCACCGTTTGGATGACATTCGCGCCCGGCTGTCGCTGCACATTCAAGATAATTGCCGGCTTCAAATCAGCCCAGGCTGCGAGTCGCACGTTTTCTTGCGCTTGCACCACGCGCGCGACTTCCGACAAGCGTACCGGTGCGCCGTTTTTCCAGGCGACGATCAGGTTGGCATAGTCTTGCGCCGATTTCAGCTGATCATTGGCATTGATTGAGTAAAAGCGCGTCGCGCTATCGATATTGCCTTTGGCGGTATTGGAATTGGCTTGGGTAATCGCAGTACGCAAGCTATCCAGCCCCAAACCGGCCGCTGCCAGTGCGCGTATATCTGCTTGAATACGAATCGCCGGTTTGTGACCACCAGAGAGCGTGACGAGGCCGACGCCGCTGACCTGACTGATTTTCAGTGCCAGTCGGTTATTGGCAATCTGATGCAGCTCCGTCAGCGGCAAAGTATCGGAGGTGAGTGCCAGCGTGAGCACTGGCGCATCCGCCGGATTTACTTTCGCATAGACGGGTGGCGCAGGCAGGTCGGCGGGCAGCAGGGCGGTTGCAGCGTTAATAGCTGCTTGTACCTCCTGCTCTGCAACATCGAGACGTACCCCTAAATTGAATTGCAGTGTCACGGTTGAAAGGCCCGCAGCACTGGCCGAGCTCATGCGCTTCAAGCCGGACATTTGCCCGAACTGTCGCTCGAGTGGCGCGCTGACGGTTTGACTCATCACCTCCGGGCTGGCACCGGGGTACATCGTTTGCACTTGAATGGTGGGGAAATCCACCTGCGGCAGTGCTGCGATCGGCAAAAATCGCAACCCAATCAGCCCTGCCAGCACAATTGCGACCATCAGCAGCGAGGTACCGACCGGCCGCAGAATGAACGGACGGGAAGGGGTCATCCGCCGCTCGCGTTGCGGCTGCGCTTCTCACCGCCTTGGCGTTCCTCGCCAACACCGGCAGCACCTTTACTGCTGGCGCCTTTACCACCCGCATCGTCAGCACCACGTGCACCTTTGTCGCCTGCACCTTTGTCGCCTGCGCCTTTATCGCCTTTACCGCGCTCACCGGGCAGTCGTACTTTGGCGCCATCGGTCAAGCGGTCTGCACCTTCGGTGATGACTTGCTCGCCCGGCTCGACACCCGACAGAATTTGCGTCTTATCCAGACTCGACAAGCCACGCTTTACCGGGCGCAATGAAACGGTTTTTTCAGCGGCGTTCAGCACATACACAAACGGACCATCACCGCCATTGCGCACGGCAGACACCGGCACTGCCGTCGCACCCTCGACCGTGCGCAGTTTCAGACGCACATTCACAAATTGGTTGGGGAACAAGGCACCATTCGCATTATCGAACCGTGCCTTGGCGCGCACGGTACCGGTTTGAGTATCGACTACGTTATCGAGCGCGAGAAAGCGGCCGATCGCCAGCGGCTTGCTTCGCGAGCGATCAAATGCAGTGACTGGAAGGGCCTTGCCGCCAGAGATTGCATGCTTCAGCTCTGGTACCGCATCTTGCGGCACCGCGAACACCACATCAATCGGTGCGGTTTGTGTGATCGTGACCAAGCCGGTGGCATCAGCAGGGCCAACCAGATTGCCAACATCAACGCTACGCAGTCCAATACGGCCCGAGATGGGCGCGGTGATGCGAGCGAAGTCGAGATTCAGCTGTGCGCTACGAACTGCAGCACGATCAATCGCGACGGTGCCTTCCAGCTGTTTCACCAGCGCTGTCTGCGCGTCAACATCTTGCTGCGCAATCGAGTCCTGCGCTTGAAGCTGACGGTAGCGGCGCTCGGTGACGCGGGCGTTTTCCAGTTGCGCCTCGTCACGCTGCAGTTGGCCCTTGACCTGCATCAGCGCATTTTCAAAGGGGCGAGGATCGATCAGCGCCAACTGCTGACCACGCTGCACGATTTGACCTTCACTAAACGACACTTGCTGCACCACGCCGGATACCTGCGCTCGAACGATGGCGGTAGCGACCGGCGCAATGGTGCCGAGCGCATCTAGCTCAACCGGAAAACTTTCGGTACCGGCAGCAGCGACACCGACGGTGACAGGTGGTCGGCCACGCGGCATGCCGCCGCGCTCGGCGTTCTGATCCTTACGCGCGATGGCGTACCAGCTCAGACCACCGATCAGGCTGACAGCAATAAACAGTAATAGCCAAGGCAACCAGCGACGGCCAGGTGGCCGGTAAGGTGCGAATGGCTGAGGGTCTGACGCG
>JAIXQV010000029.1 GCA_027485535.1 Oxalobacteraceae bacterium
AAAACGGTGCATTCAGCTGGACGATCGTCCAGTTCAGATAAGCGGCGAAGGCAACCCAGCCGAGATACGGCATCATTAGCCAGGCTGACATTGGCGAGTAGCCACGCACCAGCAGTACCAGCAAGAGAATCGATAGCCACAGCGGCACGACTTCCAGCAAGGCGATATCCGGCCGCTGCGAGGTGAAGAAAATCAGGCTCCACAGCAAATTCAGCACCAGATTTAACAGTAGCGCGCCGAGGAAATAACGACGCTGCACGTCATCGCCCCGGCGCCAGGCTTTCACGCCAGCGATTGAGGTGAGGACGTAGATGGTGGTCCAAGCCGGTCCAAACAACCAGTCAGGCGGCTGCCATGACGGTTTCTGCAGCTGGAAGTACCACGGCCCGATCTCGGTTGCAGCGCCGCCCAGCCCGCCCACCAACAGCGACAGCAGGATAGCGATATAGATCGGTTTTTTGCTGCTGCTATCTGCTTGCATCGACGGTCGGCTCAGTCAAAGAGTTAGGCGGCGCGATGATCGCCGCCGCCAAGCCCCGCAGTATAGCTGTCGACGCCTAGACGCGCGCCAGACCGAGCAAATGCGCCATGTCCTTGAAGAAGATTTTTATATGGGCAAATGGCTTGGCGCGTACCAGTCGCTTGTTCATGTATGCGTCGAAGGTCAGCTTCTGGACATCTTTATCGCGGCACATCGCCACAAAACGCTCGCGACGCTTGTCGCTGGAGTACCAGAAGTGCTGCATGATGCCGAGTACCCAGAACACGCGGCCGTGCGCCCGCATGAAGCGTTTACGCGCGGTTGCCAGGCAGCTGACATCGCCGGTCGCCAAATAAGCATGCACCGCATCCGCCGCCAGCCGTCCGCCTTCCATGGCGTAGTAAATGCCTTCGCCGGAAGAGGGCGCAACCACACCTGCAGCATCCCCTGCCAGCACCACGTCGCGACCGTTATCCCAGCACTTGAGTGGTTTCATCGGCAGTGGCGCGCCTTCGCGTCGAACGGTCTGTGCATCTTGCAAGCCGACAGCGGTGCGTAGCGACGTCGTGGCATGGCGTAATGAAAAACCTTTATCCGCGCTGCCGGTGCCGATCGAGAGCGTGTCACCGTGCGGGAAAACCCAGCCATAGAAATCCGGCGATAAATGCCCCTGATAGAACACATCACAGCGCGTGCCGTCATAGCCCTGCGGTTTGACCTCAGGCGCGCGAACAATCTCGTGATACGCGAAGACATACTTGGTGTCGTGTGCACCGGGTACGGTTTGCTGTGCGACCGCCGAGCGCGCGCCATCCGCACCGATCACGCTACGCGCGCGAACCGTACGATTACCGCCATCTTCGCCAGCGACAAAGCTGACCGTACGCACGCCATCCGTATCAATACCGACGCTAGTGAACTTGCCATCCGTACGGGTTGCGCCTGCAGCAGCGGCACGTTCACGCAGCCATTCGTCGAATACTTCGCGATCCACGAGGCCGACGAAGCCGCCCTCAATCGGGATATCGACCTCGGTACCCGACGGCGCAATCATACGTGCCGAGCGCGCTTTCGCGACCAATAAATGATCAGGAATCTCGAAGTCTTGAATCGCACGCGGGGGAATCGCGCCGCCGCAGGGTTTGATACGGCCGGCGCGATCTAGCAACAGCACATGATGCCCACGGCGAGCTAAATCATTTGCTGCCGTTGCGCCCGCTGGGCCTCCGCCTACTACGACGACGTCGTAAATCTCTTTCATGATGCGCTCCTAGTGATGAGCTTCAGCTAAAGGAAGGCTGCGCAGAGTGCTCGCGCGCGGCTTGGGTTTGGGTACCACCGATCGGCATTCTTGCGGCGAGTAATGCGGAGGCTACGAACAACACGGCTTCTAGCGCAAAGACACTGCCATACGCCTTGCCGGATGAGGCGATCAGCCAGTGCGCTAAATCACTCGCAGCAGTACCGATCAAGCCACCGAAGCCGAAGGCAATCGCTTGTGCCGCGCCCCAGAGGCCCATGCGCACACCTTCACGAGCGACGCGACCTTCGGTGGCCAGTCGCATCATTTGTCCAATGGCGGCGATGGAGAATGCGCCGTTAGCGGCGCCCATCAAAAATACATTCGCCTTGAGTGGCCACGGTGGTCCGACATGGCCAGCGATTGCGAGCCCGGCCAGCGCCGCAGCGGAGGCGATGCAGCCACCGACACACCACAGCTTGAGCGAACCGGCACGACCACGCGCGAAGCGGCTACCGACTAAAGCCACCAGCAGCATGCCCACCAGTACACCGCCGTGCTGCACACCCGACAGACTGGTTGATTCACCCGGTGTATAGCCGAACACGCTTCCTGCAAATGGCTCAAGAATCAGGTCTTGTGCGCTGTAGGCCAACATTGAAACGAAGATAAAAACAGTGAACTGACGCGCCAGCGACTCTTGCCAAACTTCGGCCAAGGCAACTCGAAACGGCACGAAACGCGCCGCACCCTGTTCGGTATTAGGGTCGATGACGATTTCTTCATCGCCCGGATCATGTTCGACACGAAACAGCGCAATCAGCGTCACTACCAGCGCGAGTGCGCACACCGAGATCGTGACGCCGAGGAGCCGGATGGGTGAATATGGATCCAGTAATTGCCCGGCGGCGCCAGCTGTCACCGCGAATCCGACAATCATCATCAGCCACACCGTCGTCGCTGCAGCAGCACGACGTTCTGCGGCAACTCGCATCGCTAACAGCACGAGCAACGAGGTGCCCGCCGCTCCAACCCCTAGACCAATCATGATGAAGCCAATGACTGACAGCAGCACGCCCAGCACAGGAGAATCTGTCATTAGTAAGGTAGCGAGCGTGGCCAGAATCGCACCGATCGCGAGAACTGCCATGCCACCGATGATCCACGGCGTGCGGCGTGTGCCTTGGTCTGAGCCATGACTCATGCGCGGCCGTGAGACTTGCACCAGGTAATGCAGCGCCA
>JAIXQV010000021.1 GCA_027485535.1 Oxalobacteraceae bacterium
AGCGCGCTTCAACACAAAGTCGCCCACATGCTCGGCAAGATTTTCTGAGATCAGACCCAGCCAGCGGTCTTCAAACTGAAGCAATGCCTGTGTATCGGAGGCAGCAGGAACACGTACCCGCCAGGCGCGCGGTACTCGATCGGGTGCCAGTCCGTTGCGACAAGTGCCCGGGTAGATGACTGTGCCATCCGGTGCCAATGCTAATCGTGAGTCGGCAATTTCCTTGCGGCTGCAGGCGCAGGCATAGACTGAATTTCTAAGCGTGTCGAAGGCCTCGCTATAGCGTATTTTCCGAGCGCTTTGCCACAGAATCTCGCCATCCGAGTGCATGCCAAACGCGGCCAGTGTTTGGATGATGTCTTCGGCTGCGCCAGCAACGGTGCGTGCCTCATCGATATCTTCAATCCGTATCAGCCAACGGCCGTGGTTCGTGCGCGCATCGAGATAGCTGGCGAGTGCCGCGACGAGTGATCCTGCATGCAGCGGTCCCGTCGGAGAGGGTGCGAATCGACCGATATACATGAACGTCTTTCGCTATTCCAATAACAAAGCTGCTTGAGGTTCTAGCTGTTCAGCCTGCGCTTGTTTCTTCTGCAGGGCAGAGACTCTGACACCGAGCAGCCGCAGGCGCTGCTCGAGCGGTGCACGCTTTAAGCATTCACCCGCAGCGCGACGTATCTCGTCCGCGTCATCAGTACCGTTGGGCAGACTCAGGTCACGCGTCAGAGTTTTGAAGTCGTCGTAGCGCAGCTTGATGCCGATGGTTTTACCGACATAGCCCTTACGCCGCAAATCTCCTGCGACTTGTGCGCATAGGCGGGTAAAAACATCGGATAGCTTCGCACGATCGGCCTTGACGTGAAGGTCACGCTCGAAGGTGGTTTCACGGCTGATTGATTTCGGTTCCGAGCTGGTGGTGACCGGTCGATCGTCCAAGCCGCGTGCAGCCTGATAAAGCCACTCGCTGTATCGATTGCCAAAGTGTTGCGACAAGAAAGCCTGAGGCTGATTTGCCAGTTCACCGATGGTTTGTATACCCATCGCTGCGAGCTTTTCACTCGCCTTAGGGCCGATGCCATTAATCTTGCGAACCGCCATCGGCCAGATACGCGTAGGTACATCGTCCATGGTCAGCAAGGTGATGCCGTCGGGCTTATCAAGCTCCGAGCATATTTTTGCAAGCAGCTTGTTCGGTGCAATACCGATGGAGCAAGAAAGACCTGTCGCATTACGTACAGCCTGCTTGATGCGTTGAGCGAGCATGACCGAGTCCTGTGCCAGATCGGTGAGGTCGATATAAATCTCATCAATGCCGCGATCTTCTATCTGCGGTGCGATATCGCTGACAGCTTGTTTGAACAGACGCGAGTAATGCCGATACGCCTCGAAATCTGCAGGTAGCAGCCACGCCTCTGGTGCCAGTTTGGCTGCTTTCATCATACCCATTGCCGAGAACACACCGAGCGCTCGCGCTTCATAAGTTGATGTGGTCACTACCCCACGCCCGGCGTAATCACGCAGTCTTGCAAACTCGCGGCTGCCGTCGCTTTTGATAGCAGGTTGATGCAGTGAGCGGCCACCGATAACGACTGGTTGGCCGCGTAATTCAGGGTAGCGAAGTAACTCGACCGAGGCATAAAACGCATCCATGTCGAGATGGGCAATTCGGCGCTGGCGCTTAGACATTAGGCATTAGGCGATTTTGCGCAGCCAGACGAGCATCGTGATCAGCCAATCAGGCGGCAGCGGCCACGCTCGCGCAATGGGGGCATGATTTGCCCTCGACATAGTGTGGCGACAACTGCTCACGTGGTGTCACTACGGAACGACACGCAAAGCACTGCACGGTGGCGGTCTCTTCCAGTTGAGGGTTGAGCGCAGTACGGTGATCGAATACGAAGCAGTCGCCGTTGTAGTGCGCGCCACCGACTTCCTCAAAATATTTCAAGATACCGCCATCCAACTGGTAGACGCGGTGATAGCCGATATTGCGCATATAAATCGCCGCTTTCTCGCAGCGTATGCCGCCGGTGCAGAATGTGACGATCGTTTTATCATTCAGCGCGTCCTTGTGCTGCGCGATCACATCAGGAAATTCGCTGAATTTATCGATCCGGTAGTCCAGCGTATTCTCGAAGCTACCCACATCGACTTCAAATGCGTTGCGGGTGTCGACCATCACGACGGGTTTACCTTCATCATCATGACCCTGATCCAGCCAGCGCTTAAGATCGTGGGCAGTCACCGCAGGCGCGCGACCAAGCTCCGGTTTAATAACCGGATTCTTCATGGTGATGATCTCTTTTTTCAGGCGTACCAGCATGCGCCGAAAGGGCTGACGCTCCGAGAGGCTCTCTTTGGGGACGATGTCAGCCAATCGCGGATCTTGGTGCATCCAATCCAAAAACCCATCAATCGCCATGCGGCTGCCGGCGAGGAACATGTTGATACCCTCGGGGGCTAGCAGAATCGTGCCTTTTAGCTCGAGGTCAAGACAGCGCTGCTGGAAACGCGGTCGCAGATCGGCGATATCGTCGAGCGTGACAAATTTGTAAGCTGAAATATTGACGATGGGCTGTGCGGGCTGCATGTGCTGGCTCTTAGCAGACTGGAAAACCTCGACATTATAAGCTTCGCCGCATTGCACAAGCGGCTCAGTTTGGCATCGTTTGCGATGGTGCCAGCAGGTAAAATAGGGGTCATGACCACCCCGCAATTTGTCCATCTCCGCCTGCACTCCGAATTCTCGATCGCTGACGGCTTGGTGCGCATTGATCAAGCGATTCAGGCCGCAGTCGAAGACCAGCAGCCAGCGCTTGCGGTCACCGACTTGGCCAATTTGTTCGGCATGGTCAAGTTCTATAAGGCGGCGCGCGCCAAGGGTATCAAGCCGATTATTGGCGCCGATGTCTGGATCAGCAACGAAGACGAGCGAGACAAGCCGTCGCGCTTGCTACTGCTGGTCAAAAACCACCTCGGCTATCTCCAGTTATGCGATTTGCTGAGCCGGGCATGGCTCAGTAACCAGTACCGAGGGCGCGCTGAAATCCGCGCTGACTGGCTGGCGGCGCTGCCGCAGAAGGATGGCCTGATTGCCCTCTCTGGTTTCAACACCGGTGATATCGGACAGGCGCTTGAGCATGGCAATCCCGCGCTGGCAGAACGGTGCGCGCAGCGTTGGATGCAGCTATTTCCGGGACATTTTTATATCGAGGTTCAGCGCGACGGTAGCCCGCAGCGCGAGCAATTGCTGCGGCAATCGACGCAACTCGCGGCTACATTGGGCTTGCCTGTTGTCGCAACCCATCCGGTGCAGTTTGGTCAGAAAGAAGAATTCACCGCGCATGAGGCGCGTGTCTGTATCGCCGAAGGCGAGATACTCGCTAACCCGCGTCGGGTAAAGCGTTTCAGCGCCGAGCAGTACTTCAAGCGGCAGTCGGAGATGGCAGAACTGTTTGCAGATATGCCGGCTGCACTGCAAAACAGTATCGCGATCGCGCAGCGCTGCAATCTCTCGCTCACGCTCGGCAAGGCGCAGCTACCGGATTTCCCGACACCGGATGGCATGAGTATCAATGACTTTCTGGTGGCGCAGTCGCAGGTAGGACTTGAAGAGCGGCTGCAGCAACTTTACCCGGAAGCGGTAAAGCGAGAATCCGTACGCGAGCGCTATGAGTCACGCCTGAAATTCGAGACCGACACCATCATCAAGATGGGGTTTCCTGGCTACTTCCTGATCGTTGCCGACTTCATTCAGTGGGCCAAGCGGCATGGGGTACCGGTCGGGCCGGGCCGTGGCTCTGGTGCCGGCTCACTCGTGGCGTACGCGCTGAAGATTACGGACCTTGATCCACTTGCCTACAACTTGCTGTTCGAGCGCTTTTTGAATCCGGATCGTGTCTCCATGCCGGACTTTGATATCGATTTCTGCCAAGAGGGGCGAGACCGCGTGATCCAATATGTGAAGGATCGCTACGGCAAAGAGGCGGTGTCACAGATTGCTACCTTCGGCACCATGGCCGCTAAAGGCGCGGTGAGAGATGTCGGTCGTGTGCTGGATTTTGGATTTAACTTTTGCGATGGCATTTCCAAGCTGATCCCCTTCAAGCCGGGCCGCTTGGTGACGATCGACGATGCGCTCAAAGAAGAGCCGCTGCTCAAGGAAAGGCAAGAAAAAGAAGAAGAAGTTCGCCAATTACTCGCGCTGGCGCAGCAGGTCGAAGGTATTGCACGTAACGTTGGTATGCATGCCGGTGGCGTATTGATTGCACCTGGCAAATTGACGGATTTTTGTCCGCTATACACCCAAGGCTCTGATGGTGGTGTCATCTCGCAATTCGACAAAGATGACGTGGAAGCCATTGGCTTGGTGAAGTTCGATTTCCTCGGACTGACCACGCTCACCATTCTTGATAGAACGGTGCAGAGTATTCGTGCGCTGTACCCCGAGCATGCCGAATTCGATCTCGATAAGCTACCTTTAGGTGATACGCCTACCTACAAGCTGCTGACCGAAGCGAAAACGGTCGCCGTGTTCCAGCTTGAAAGTCGCGGCATGCAAGGTATGCTGAAAGATGCGCGACCAGATCGATTTGAAGACATCATCGCACTCGTTGCTTTGTACCGCCCGGGCCCGATGGATTTGATTCCAGATTTTTGTCGGCGCAAGCACGGCGAGCGTTTTGATTACCCTGATCCACGTACTGAAGTCATCCTGTCGGAAACCTACGGCATCATGGTGTATCAGGAGCAGGTGATGCAGATGGCGCAGGTGATCGGTGGCTACTCGCTTGGTGGCGCCGATTTGCTACGCCGCGCAATGGGTAAGAAAAAGCCGGAGGAGATGGCCGAGCATCGTGAAATCTTCCGTGAGGGTGCGGCGAAGAACGGCCTGACCGAAGCGAAGGCTGACGAAATCTTCGACCTGATGGAGAAATTTGCAGGCTACGGCTTCAACAAGTCGCACGCGGCAGCGTATGCCTTGCTCTCTTATCACACAGCTTATTTGAAAGTACATTTCCCTGCGGAGTTCATGGCAGCCAACTTGTCGCTGGCGATGGATGACACTGACAAGGTAAAGATTCTAGTCGAGGATGCGACCAATCTTTGCGGCTTGAAGCTGCTGCCGCCGGATATCAATCACTCTGCGTATCGATTTACTGCGGTTGCCGAGGCGAGCAAGAAGGCCGACTGCATTCGTTATGGATTGGGTGCAGTGAAAGGCACCGGCCAGAGCGCGATCGAGGCGATCGTACAGGCGAGGCAGTCGGGTCCGTTTAAAGACTTGTTCGATTTCGTGAAACGTATCGACAAGCGTCATATCAATCGCCGCGCAATCGAGTCGCTCATCAAGGCCGGTGCGATGGATTGCTTGGGCATCAATCGCGGCATATTGATGGCCTCAGTGGGTCGCGCCATGGATAACGCTGAGCAGGCAGAGGCCGCGATTAATCAGGTCAGCTTGTTCGAGAGCTTGGATGCCGGGGGTGACGATAGCCCGGAATATGTCAGTGTGCCACCGTGGTCCGATAAGCAGCGCCTGGCCGAAGAAAAGGCAGCGCTCGGTTTTTACTTATCGGGGCATTTATTTGATGCTTACGCCCGTGAGGTCAGGCATTTTATTCGGGTAAAGCTATGCGATCTCTCTCCATCGCGAGAACCCAAGCTACTGGCAGGCATCATTGCAGGCATTCGGTTTCAACTGACACAGCGCGGACGCATGGCGATCGTGACGCTGGACGATAGCACCGCACAAGTCGAGGTCACGGTCTATAACGAAGTTTACGAGGCAAATCGTAGCTTGTTCAAAGAAGATGAATTCCTCGCCGTACAGGGCAAGATCTCTGAAGATCGATTCTCTGGCGGGCTGCGTGTGGTCGCTGACAAAGTGATGGATATCGCCGCTGCCCGCGCCGGCTTTGTGAAAGCACTCCGTGTGTCGATGAATGGGCAAGCAGATGCTGCAAAACTGCGCGAGCTGATCAAACCGTTTCAGCAAGATGGCGCATCCTGCCCAATTGTTGTTCAGTACACCAAGCAGGGCGCGCTCGCCGAAATTAGGCTCTCCGATGAATGGCGTGTCCGTGCCGACGACGCCTTGCGCACCAAGCTGTCAGACTGGCTCAGTGCGGATAACGTCTGGTTCGAGTACTGATGAAATTCTCAAGCACCCTCCAGCGCCTGCTCAAGCTGCTGGCGCCCTACAAGGCGCGCATCATCGTCGCATTTACCGCGACAGCAGTTACCGCAGCGACCGAGCCGACGGTCGCCGCCTTGATGAAAGAGTTACTTGATAATGGATTCGTGAAAGCAGGATTCCCGATCTGGCTGGCACCTGTGTTTGTAGTGGGGATTTTTCTGGTGCGCGGGATGGCAACCTTCACGGCGGCCTATCTGATGGCTTGGGCATCGGGGAGGATGGCGGCGCAATTACGGCAGCAAATGTTCAATCGCTTGCTACAAGTTCCGATTGGCTTTCACGACAAGCATGTCACCGGTCATGTTTTGAACACCATGATGGTCGAGGTGATGCAGGTTCTCGATCTATTTCGCAGCGTGATGGTGGTCTTGATCCGCGATAGTCTAACGGTGCTTGGCCTGATCGGTTATTTGTTCTGGCTGAACTGGAAGTTAACGCTAATTACGATCGCACTAGTACCGCTGGTGGCAGTGGCAGTCAGGCTGACCGCAAAACGATTGAAACGTTTGATTCGCGAGAGCCAGCAATTGAATGGCGAGCTGATGCAGACCATCGATGAAACTATCAGGGCGCGCCACGTTATCAAAGTTTTTGGGGGCCACGATTACGAGGCAACGCGATTCGCACGACGTGTTGATCGTTTGCGCGGCTTTATATTACGGCAGGAGAGCACGGCTGCAACCACTGAACCGATCACGCAGCTACTCAATGCGATTTCGGTCGCTGTGATTATCACGATCGCGCTGATGCAAGCAGGCGATGGACAGATGACCGTGGGCGGGTTCACGTCATTCATCATTGCGATGTTGCTCATCCTTACACCCATGAAGCATCTGGCCAATATCAGTGGCCCTCTACAGCGTAGCGTAGTCGCTTGCGAGCGTGTTTTCGGCATGATGGACGAGCCACTCGAGCGTTCAGGTGGTGTATCACTCCCTAAACGTGCCAAAGGTGAGTTGAGCTTCCGAAATGTCAGCTTTAGTTACCCCGATACCGTTGATTCAGCTTTAGTAGATATCAGTTTTGATATTGCGCCTGGAGAGACTGTGGCCTTGGTGGGTATTTCGGGCGGCGGTAAAAGTACGCTCGTTAATCTGGTACCGGAGTTTTATCCGGTGTCTGCCGGGCAGATTTTGCTGGACGGTACA
>JAIXQV010000069.1 GCA_027485535.1 Oxalobacteraceae bacterium
CAGATTAATGACAAATACGGCATGGTGGACACCGCGTCTGAAGCGTTCTGGAGCGACGAGCGCCGAGCAAGGAAATTCCGCGAGTTTGATAAGCAGTACAAGGAGTTTACTTACTCGGAGCAGGTCATCCCAGGCAAAGATCTGAACTTCGACGACATGATCGAGCTGGGCGGCGATCACTTTGAGAAGCACTGGATCGATGACCGCGAGGTTGAGGGATTCGTCGACTATGTGCGCGACCTCGACGTACTGGTGCTACAGATGCATGCGCCGGACGGCACCTTGGTGCTAACCGACGTATCAATCGTCTTGCCCAAGTACGACCAGCTCTACGGCAGCTTCTGCCAGTGGAATCGTGACTTCAAGAACAAGTCACCGGGCAACTACGCCTGCCTGCTGGCATCGCGCTGGGCGGCCAAGCATGGTCTGCGCTGGTACAACCTTGGTCCGGTCGATGATTACGGTTACAAGTCGCTGTTTGTGACTGACTATGAGCCGATCTATGCGATGGCGCTGGTGGATCCCCAACATCCGTTGGCGACCGACCCGACATCGCCGCTGAAGATCGACTTCCGTCCCGAGGACTTGAACCGTATGTACCGCAACGAGGAAGCCCTGAGCGACTGCGCCGCCTGAGCATTGCTCAGGTTTTGTGCGGTCGTAGCCCCTCTTGAAGGCCAGATAAGCTGACGGGCGCTTAGTCGTCTCCGCCGTCCGTCAGCTCCTTGTCGCCGAACACGTGCTCCTCACCAAAGCTGAGGTCGTAATCGATCGTCAGCTCTTCACCGCGCGTGATATCCCTGAGTGCCTCAAGCACGTCTTGCTTATTGAAGCCCAAGTTGGGCGTCTTCGAGTGATTCAGATAGATCGAGATGTTGACTGCGTTCATGCCAATCTCAGGCACGAAAACACGCCCGCTCTCGATCAGGCAAAAATCTGCCAAATGCTTGCGGACACTTTTGGGAATTTCTTTCAGCTTGGTACGGGAGAACTTCTTCTCCTTGCGCGAGACCATGCTTTGTAACGGTAGCGTTCCCTTGGGTATCTCGCGCAGCGCAAACACACCGACGCCGTGAATCGTCGACACGCCTAGCTTGCAATAGACCTCGTTCTTCAGGTGCTGGTGAAGACGGTTCTTCAGATTACCCGGGTGCTCCGGTTCGTCGGCGTCGTCATGTACATCAGTGATATCGGGTGCGTGGGGGGATGTGTCGTGCTTCATGAGGGGCGCCGATAGGTCGAGCGAATTATGCAGGGTTGCAGAAGCGCCAAATTGTGCCACCAAAAGGCTTTGTTACCTAGTGTCCCAACATCCCAGCAGGGATTGCGTCCAGCCATATCAGAACATCAGGCAAGCCCCGCGGGTTGGGGCGCCGGTGCGCCCGACAGGGCGTCGATGCGGGCCCTCACCATCGCGATATGTTCTCGCAGCACGTACTGCTGGTCGGCGAAGGCCAGTGGCAGGATCAGGCTGTTCACTGAGTGCTCGATGGATTCCAGTTCCTTGAACAGCTGCTCGCGCTCATCTTGATCCGGGTTGGCCAGCATTGCGCGCTCCAGCGTCATCAGCGCGCCGTACCAGCGATAAATTCGCGATCGCATACGCCACTGATACAACGGTGCAACCATGCGCGTTGCCGGTACGATCACGATCAACAGCGGCAACAGCACCATCGCAATCCGGTCGACCAGACTCGCCAGCCAGAACGGCAGGCGCTTGTACAGAAAGGGCGCGCCTGAGGTGTAATAGCGTCTCGCCTCTTCACTAATTGGAATATCGTGCTCAATCGGCGCCGGAAACTCACCGGCTTTGCGATACATACCCGCCTTGCCATGGACCTCGCGTGCGGCTGCGATGAGGAGATCAGAGATCGCCGGGTGCAGTCCTTCACGCGCGATCAGTTCCACCGGTGTGCCGAACAAGTCGATATCTTGCGGCGGCAGGTTGCGGCCCAAATCAAAGCTGCCCTCGGGCGCCACCAGCCGGGACAAAAACGGCAACCGTCGCTGATAGCCATCGGCTTGTCGAAAGCTCATCATCTGAATGCCAGGCTTTCGCACCAACTCGCGTACTTTCTTCCCTCTGAGCTGCTCGCCGGTGACAAACACTGCATCGATCTTGCGTGCTAACAGCGCTGCTATCGCGTCATCGCTATCCAATTCGAGCAATTTAGCGCTCTTTTTGTCCATCCCATTCTCGGCCAGCATCTTGTTAGCGATCACGGCGGTGCCGCTGCCATCGGGGCCAATCGAGATACGCTTACCTTTTAGTTGCGTCAGTCGCTCGATGCGCTGCGCGCCGCGATAGAACACCATGATGGGCTGCACGTAGATCGTTCCCAACGATTGCAGACCCGGGGCTTGGTCATCATCGGCCAAGCCGGTCTGGACGAAGCCGACATCGACTGTTTGTTTTGCATCCAACAAGCGCTGCAGATTTTCGACCGAGCCATCGGTTTCGCGGACTTCGACCCGAATGCCATGCGCACCGATGATTTTTGCGTAGCGCTCTGCTGTCGTGTGAAAGCTGCCATCTACCGGGCCTGCTAACAGCACGACCCGATCCGGTGGTGCCGGGCGGATCAGCTTTACCGTCAGCCACCCCAGCACCATGGTCACCGCGAGAATTGGCAGCAACACCATCATCAGATCGCGCCAGGAAATGGTGCTGAGTCGAACCAGCGGCTGTTTGAGGTAACGTTTGATAGTGTCGGGGTGCGGGGTTTGCATGGGGGCGTGGCGTTACGGATGTGACGGACAGATGTCGACCTTGCCATGATAGACCAGCTATGATCAGACAATGAACTCTGCAAAGACAGTTAAACCAGCCGCTGGTGGCACCTCCGTGCTGGAAAAAGCGATTGCGTTTCGTGGCCGCAACGGCGCCGAGCGTCCGATCGCGCCGGAGGCGGGCATGCACTGCATCCTCAACCCCTCCGACGTGGTGCAGATGTTGCAGGAAGCGGGAGAGTCCGATCCCTTCTTGCTGGCAGCTGCCATGCTGCATGACATGCTGCAATTTGGTGCCGTCACAGAAACCGATATTGCCTCGGTGTTTGGTAGCGAAGTCGGCTGTATCGTGGCTGAGGTGACGGACAATCCACGCCTCTCGCGCGGAACGCGCAAGGCCTTGCGTTTAACGATTGCGCCCTCTATGTCACGCCGCGCCAAATTGCTGAAACTTGCGCAATTGGTGGCCAGCGTACGTAATCTCGCGACACCCACCCCGCCTTCACCGTGGGATGAGAAGCAGCGCTCCGATTTCTTTGCTTGGGTAGAGAAATTTGCGGCAGCGACCGGCGTACAAAATCCGACGCTACAAGCCATCATGCTGGCCGAGTTGGAACGCGCACGATTGGAACTCACCGCATCAGGCCGCTAGCGGCGTTGGATATAAAAATAATCAGTCGTTGCATGATTCTGCTGTTGACCAGAGCAAGGAAACGTTCAACACTGCACGCCTGCATCACAATTCAACAGTAAATTAATAAATAAATAACCTAGCCCGGCATCCAGACCGGAGCGGGAGATGAGGTCGAGGAGGGCATGGGCGATTACACCAATATGTCGGCGTACTATGACTTGATCATGACGTCCGGCTATTACGACTACCAGAAAATCGTTGACAACATTGTCAATCATGGCGAGTTCGACAACGTACTGGAACTCGGCTGCGGCACCGGATTGATCCTGCAAGAACTGGTGACGCGTCATCCCGCTATCCCAAAAGTGACGGGTATTGATCTGACCTCGGCCATGCTGAATATCGCGTCGGAGCGTTTGCATTCCTACCCCAACGTTTCACTACAGCGCCAAAACGTCACGCAATTTGATCTCCAGAGCACCTACGATCTCGCATTTTCATACGGCGGCGTTTGGTACTTTGTGGTCGATGGCGAGAACGAGCCCTTTATGGTGAGCCATTTATCCGCGCATGAAGATAATTGCCGTGGCATCGAACGCGTAGCGGGCCATGTACACGCGGGTGGGCGGTTATTGCTGGGCATACAAGGTCCGCACCATGACTACCAGCGACCGATAAAAAACGGCTATGTCTATTCCCAAAAAATCGAACCAGCTGATCATGGGTTTACCAAGCACTATTACCTGACTGATCACGACGAGACACTGATGGCCCAAACCATTCGCTACCGTGTCTACCCGCTCGATGATGCGCTGGCGCTGCTGGCTGAGAATGGTTTTCAGTTTGATCGTCAGAACGGTATCGGCTCCCATTTTTTCGAGTTTCATAAAACATGACACGCTCGCTGCTGTTCATCGGTATCGGCAACATGGGTCGGCCCATGGCAGTCAACCTGGCGCGTCATGGCTATGCGCTGTCGGTGCATGATGTGCGGCCCGGACTTCCGGATGAACTTGCGGCGCTAGGTGCGCAATGGTGTGATGCCCCCGTTGAAGCAGCAGCGCAGTCGGATATCGTGCTGCTATCGCTACCCGGGCCGCCGCAGGTACGCGAGGTAGTGCTGGGTGAGCGCGGCCTATTGCAAGCCATGCGAGCAGGCAGCGTACTGATTGATACCTCCACCAGTTCCGTCGATCTTGCGCGTGAAATCGCTGCTATCGCATCAGGGAGAGGTGTCGACTATCTCGAAGCGCCGGTCACCAATGCAATTGATGGCGCAGCTGCCGGTCAGCTATCTATCTTCGTAGGCGCGAATGACGACGCGTTTGCGCGTTGGCGTGGCGTCCTAGATGTCCTCGGTAATCGCGTGCTACATGTTGGCCCCCATGGTAACGGCGCGACCATCAAGCTAATGACCAACCTGATGTGGTTCGTGAACGCAGCGGCGATCGGCGAGGCCTTGATGTTAGGTGCCAAAGCGGGCGTGCGTTTGGACGTGGTTCGTGAGGCGCTAATGCATAGCGCAGGAAATAGCTGGGTGGTCGAGCATGATATTCCCTCGATTTTTGAGGGCCACTACGACCCTAGTTTTTCACTAGCGTTGTGCTGTAAAGATCTGTCACTGGTGAATCAGATCGCCGAGCAGCAGGGCTATACCCTCACCATGGGACGCCATGCGCAGGCCGTATTCGAGCGCGCGCGTCAGGTCTACGGCGACGATGCCGCCGAACTTCATGTGGTGCGCCTGCTCGAGCAGCAGGTAGGGCTTTACCTG
>JAIXQV010000273.1 GCA_027485535.1 Oxalobacteraceae bacterium
CGTCGCCTTCGGGCGTGGCCATCAGGAACACGTGCTGATTGCGGCGGATATAGGCCATGATGTTGACGGCAACATCAGACCAGCCGCTGCCACCCAGCCGTTCAGCCACATAGCCATCACTGCCGGGAAGAATTTCGACTTTGGAAACGCGATAATCAGCCATGGCGGCACCCTAGGGCGGGCAGAATCGATTCGACAATAGAAATTTGCCAATATTTAACCAAAATGAACACTTTGGTTCTGTTTGCGCCGAGCTTCGGGCTGCAGCCAATCCGGTTGCCGCGTCGTGATCAGGGCAGCAACAGGCTGCCGTCGCCATAGCTGTAGAAACGATATTCGTTCTCGATGGCATGCGCGTAGGCCTTGCGCATCACGTCCAGGCCCATCAGCGCGCTGACCAGCATGAACAGGGTAAGCCATACGGGTTGAAAAGGGTAAGAAAAGTAACGCAAATTTCTGGATTCCCTGCACAATTTTTCGGGCCACCCATCCACCACCCAACTGCAGTGGAGTCCGATGCTGCCGCCTGCGATAAGCCGGATTCGCGCTGCTGCACAAGGTGCCAGCCAGTTTCGCCCACCGGCCGCCCATTCGCACCGGTGGCTGCCGCATGCCGAGACCTAGCCTCAGGAAATTGTGGCCGGGTTGGATATCGCCGGTCTCGTCAGAGTGACCGAGGTTTCCCTGCAGCCGGCGACAGGTTCCGCTTCGTGCTTAAGCAGTGATGGGATTACTGAGACGGGGGTTCTTGAAATCGCTACGCGCGCTTCCAATATGCCATCCCGCAGCCTTCATTATGTGAGCCGTTGGCCTGCGATGAGAACACGTTATCCCATTCTTTGTCCTATTGTCGATAGTGGAGAGCTGTAAAAAACGTAATATTTCCAAGGAGTTGTATTAATGATCATTCAATCAGGTGCAAAGCAAGGCAAGTCCACCCAACAGATAATTCTAAAAGAACCGGACTGGGCGGATTTTTTCGTAGGTAAAAATCCGACTTCGAAACTTGCAGTAGAATTTAAAACGCACATAAACGACCTCAATAAAAAGAATTTTGTAAAAAAATGCATGACATGTTCAAAAACTGCTGAAAGATGCACTGGATATCAAGGAAACACTACCGATCTCTATTTTTGGTGCAACACATGCGATCCTTATTCGCAAGGGGCGAACAAAGGAAAGTTGAGTATATTGATTTCATACGAAGATGTGATTCGATTTGCAAAGCAGAATAGTCAATCCTCAAGAGGAGCACAGCGAGACTTGATTGGAATATGGGCGACTGGTAAAGGAATGCCTAAGCCGTTGACTGCATCTGCCATTTCAATATTTCTTCCTTAGTAATTTCGGTTTTGTGCCGATTTTATTTTCCTGTATGACGTCCGAAGCCTCGTATTAGGTTTTTAGAGGCTAATTTTGTGATCGGGCTTCTTGATTGATTTTTGGGAAAGCGTGCCCCGGCCGCCCAGTCTCTCAGCGGAAACTGAGAGGCAAGGCAGCCGGGGTCGCACCTCACTCGGCCTGTCGCGCCCAATCTGCCCCCATGTGGGCGGCAGCGGCATTGGAAGCGGCGAGCAGGGTATCGGTGCTGAGGTGGGCATAGCGCTGGCTGGTGCGGGCCTGCGCATGGCCCAGGATCGTGCTCACCACATACAGCGATTGCCCGCTGTTCACGAGGTTGCTCGCACACGAATGCCGTAGGTCATGCATTCGCACATCGGGCAAGCCTGCCGCTTTGCGCGCGGTGTTCCACGCATTGAACACCGAATGATACGGTTTCAGCGTGTCGGGATTGGGCACCACATAGGGACAATCCTTCCAGCGAGGCAGCTGGGCCAGAATGTCCATGGCGGCCTTCGGTAAGGGCACATGGCGTGTCTTCGACGTTTTGGCGCGGTGCATCGGAATCCGCCACATCTGCCGATCAAGCTGGAATTCTTCCCACTTGGCGTCGAGCAGCTCCCGCTTTCGGCACCCAGTGAGCAACAGCAGCGCCACGATGAATTTGAGCTGCGGGTTGCTGCTGGCCTCGACGGCATCCTGCAGGCGCCGGGTTTCATCTGGCGTGAGGAAGCGTTCCACCTCATTGTTGCAGGGCTTTTGCGGCACCCCGGCCAGCGGGTTGCGATCAGCCCCCGGCAGACCCCATTTCTTCGCCATCTTGTACATGTGGCACAGGATGACCTGCCAGCGATTGACCGTGGCCTGGGCATAGCCATCGATCCGCACTTTGCTTTCCAACCAGTCCATGACCTCGGTCTGCTCAAGCTGATCCAGATGCATTTTGCCGAACCGGGGCACAACGTGATGCTTGAGATAGCGGGCGTCGATAGCGTGGCTGCGCTTGTAGGTGCGGACATATTCCAGATATCGAGCCCCAAGCTCGGCCACGGTGGGAATGCGGCGCGTGATTGCCCGAACTTCGGCAGGGTTCTCGCCCACAGTCACCCTGGATCGAACCTTGATGGCTTCGCGCTTGGCCTTGTCGAAGGTCAAATCAGCCGTGCCGCCGATCTTGAATTGGCGCTGGCGACCGTGGGTGTCTTTGTATCGAAGGCTATAGGTCTTGCTGCCAGTGGCCCGAACTTCAAGGATGAAGCCGGCAACTGTCTCATCATAATAGTCGATCTTCTTTCGGCCCGGTGGGCAGGTGGCAGTCATTGCGAAATTGGCGTCGAGTTTCACGACAGGCATGGTGAGATCCTTTCAGGCTGATGGGGTTGGGGTGCCGCGCATTTGGCCGCTGCGGCGCTGAGCGGGGCTGCTGGGCAGCGATTCCGGTTTGCGATGGGGTAGGGGAAGGGAGTCGATCGAAACGCGCGCTGGGCGGCCCTTGCGGCTAATCCGGGGCTGCCGGTGCAGGGCGGCCCGCCAACGGGTGGCGGTTGTGGATTGATGGACATGTTGGGTGACTCTCCGAGCAATATGGGTTGAACGATTTGAGGCTTTGCGAAAGCCACGAAGGGCCTAGAGCGGCAGACATTCGGGAAAAAATTTCGTTGGAAAACATGATGATGAACTTGGAAGCCGTTGCTTTAATGAACATCTAAATGATCAACTGGCACCCAAAGGGACGGCCAAAACATACGGGTGGAGAAATTTTCCGCGAAGTTGCCCCCCCCAGCCCCCCACACGGGCTGCAATTCTATTGAAAATCATCATTTTTCGTCCTCCGGCGCTGGTGGGGGGCTACGGAGCTTCGGGGGGTGCAGAGGGGGCGGAGCAGGGCGGCCCCAGGGAGGCGAAGAGGAGCGCTCGGCCGGATCATCTGCTGGCAGTTCGAAAGCGCTCTGATCGCGATTCAGCGTGCCTGGAAAGCGCCAGCGATTGCTGCCCTGGCTTTCCGTGGGGTCGCCCAGCAATTGACGCAGAGTTGCCCCAGCTTCTCGGCATTGCGGATTTGTCGGGTTGGTAATGCCAAGTTTTCGAAGCAGCCCACTGGCCGTGACAGAGGGGTTGTCAGGGCGGCCATGTCGGGCCGGGTCGACATAGGATCGGATCAGCTCATCGATGGCGCTGACCGCCTGATGACGCTGGTTGACCTCTGCCAGTGCAGCTTCCTCTTC
>JAIXQV010000111.1 GCA_027485535.1 Oxalobacteraceae bacterium
ACCAGCTGGCGCCAGCGGTGCAGCATTTTTGTTTCAGCACCTGACGCTTTGATGCTCTCAATGCCATCGATGACATCGACTAGCAAGCCATTCTTGAGTCGTGCGTCCTGTAACTGACGACGTGTTAGTCGTCCAATACGCCAGTTAAGCCATATCGAGCTGGTAAGCACCAATGGTAGAAGCACTAATGGGATCACCGCAAGCGAGCCTCCGATGAAGCCAATCACTGCAATAAATAAGAAGCAAAACGGTAAATCGGCTAACAGGAAAACTGTCGACGAACTCATAAAGCTACGTACCAGCTCGAATTGCCGAACCTGAGCGGCGAAGCTACCTACCGTGCGTGGGCGTGCCTCCATTCGGATATCGAGCATGCGTTGAAAAAAAACCTCCGACAATACTTCCTCGATCGCCTTACAGCCGCGATCGACCATGAGTGAACGGACTTGCTTCAGGATGAACTCGAAAAGCACCGCGATACCGACGCCCACCGTCAGTGCCATCAGTGTTGCGTGAGCCTGGGTTGGAATCACCCGGTCATACACCTGTAAGCTATAGAAGGACGCACCTAAGCCAAGCATGCTTATCACGAAGGTGGCAATCACGGCCTCCATGAATACGCGACGCCGCTTCAGAATCGCGTGAATAAACCATTGCCGTGCGCTACGCGTTGTCGTTTCTGCGCTGTCGTCTAGCGCTGGTGCATGGTCAGTCGAGGTCATTCGGATACCTCGGTATTGATGCGGTAGTTACGCGCGGCTAGCTCGCCAGTGACCAGTTGTAACTTGAGTTCAGCGGCGAAGCCCGTCCACTGCGTATCGGATAGCGCGTACTGCGCCTGAGTGGCGTCTCTTCTGGCGAGTAGTACTTCAAGCCAGGTTCGGCGTCCAACAGGAAATTGTCGTAAGAAAGACGCATAGACCTCTTGGGTTGATGCGACCAACTCATTAAGTACTATCAACTCACGGCGCGATGATGCGGATTGCTGCCAAAGACTTCGTACGCGATTCATTAGCTCCAGACGTATCGCTTCTCGCGCGTATGTGGCACCCGAGCGGCGTGCCTCTGCCTCGCTGATCGCCGACAGAGACGACAAGCCACTCCCGGGCTGGTACGTCACACCAAGAAATACTTGATCGGTTGCATATAAGGTGCTGCCACCGAAGATACGTTGATAGCGTAAGGAAAGCGAAGGCGACAAGCTGCTTCGGGTGGCAGCAATGGTTTCTTCCGCAACGCGTTCTTCTGCGTTAAGGCGCGCAAGCTCTGGCGCGTTCTGTAATGTGATGTGGACAGCATCCTCTAAGCTGATCCCACCGGGTAATAGGGCTTGCGGCACTACCAGCTCAGAGAAGCGTTGGCCAATGAGTAATTCCAGTTCAGTGTGAACATTCCGGCGCTGTAGGTACAGCTGTAATCGCTCACTGTTTGCCTGTTGAAGTCTGGCGCGTACGTTAATTGCATCTGCTTTTGGGCTAATGCCACTCTCGACCCGTCGATCGATCATGGCCGTTAACTGCTCAAAATCTTCAATCGCTGCATCAGCGATCGTAATTCGCGATTGCAAGCGCATCGCTTCGGCATACGCATTAATAGCGCGCTCGATAATGGTCTTGCGTGTTTCAAGCACACTATGGCGAGCGGCATCGGCACGGGCTTCAGCGGCATTGATATTGGCGGTGATCCGACCGCCAGTCCATAGTGGCTGTTCGAGTTGTAGCTCGGTCAGTGTGCTACCGAGCGGCCCGCGTGATGACGCCATGCTCACACCAGGCCATCGTTGCCAGCGCGCACCGGCGACGCTGTAATCACTAGCACCTTGTTCGCTGAGACGCTGCGCAATACTCGGATGTGTTTCAGCCGCAATGCGCAATACCTTCTCCAGCGTCACCTTGCTAAGTGTGATGTCAGCTTGATTTTCTGTATCGGCGATGACGCTGTTTTTCTCAGAAGCAATGCATGAACTGCTACTTAGCAGGCTGGCCAGAGTGATGAATAGCGCGCTGATGAGTGCGGAATACTTCATGGTTGACCCCGAGGAAAATAGAGCATTCGTACTTGTTAGTGGCGTGAAACGCACACCTCAGATTCTCTAACGACAAGCTATTCATAGAAACAGTTGTTATGCCTATTCGCAATACCAAAAAACGTTCTTCTAGAGAAATTTATTGGTGTGCAAATGTACGACAGCATCTCCGAAAGTATGAAAGTCGCCAGAAGATTTGTCTGATGAATGCAACAGAGTTCGACATTCTTTGATGCATCATGCTTACGCACCAAGTGGTGAACTGCGCCACAAAATTGGGAGTGTTGTAAGCCCCTTGCCAAGCGATGGAGATGTTGAATGCAAAAATTCGACCCGAAACAATTCAAGTTACTGAAGCGCAGCCCTGCCGGGAAGATTTCCGGCAAAGAAATTTCGGCGAATTCTGTGACAGTCGATGCAGGGTCGGCCTACACAGTCGTCGACACCACGACCGGCAAGCTACCGACAAAGCTACAAGCAAAGCGTATTGGTCAGGATTTACAGATTTGGGTCGATGGTGAGCCGCTGATCCGGCTTGAGGGTTTTTATGCACCAGGTAATGGGAATACAGCCTTTGATGGCTCGGGCGAATTATTCAGTGTTGCACCAGGTCAGTATGGCAGTGGCTACGCGCTATTAACGGGCGATCCCGTCGGTGCGAGTGAAAAGGTGTTGATTGGTGTTGGTGAGGAAAGCAGCGGTAGCTCGGGAATGTTATGGGGTGGTGCGGTGGTGCTCGGGGCTTTGGCAGCTGGCGCTGGCAGTAAATCGGGCGCTGGCTCAATTGCTCCGCCAACTACAGGTGGATCAACGGGTGGATCAACCGGCGGATCAACGGGTGGATCAACAGGTGGATCAACAGGTGGGTCAACGGGTGGATCAACGGGCGGGTCAACAGGTGGTTCAACGGGCGGATCAACAGGTGGATCAACGGGCGGATCAACAGGTGGATCAACCGGCGGATCAACAGGTGGGTCAACGGGTGGATCAACTGGCGGGTCAACAGGTGGTTCAACGGGCGGGTCAACGGGCGGATCAACCGGCGGATCAACAGGTGGATCAACAGGTGGATCAACAGGTGGATCAACAGGTGGATCAACAGGTGGATCAACAGGTGGATCAACGGGTGGATCAACGGGTGGATCAACGGGCGGATCAACGGGCGGATCAACGGGCGGATCAACGGGCGGATCAACCGGTGGATCTTCCGGTGGATCAACAGGCGGATCAACGGGCGGATCAACAGGCGGATCAACAGGCGGATCAACAGGCGGATCAACAGGCGGATCAACAGGCGGTTCAACG
>JAIXQV010000046.1 GCA_027485535.1 Oxalobacteraceae bacterium
CAGTGCCTATGCAATAGACATTTGATCTTGCGACATGCCGAGCGTAACGATCCGACAAACTGTCGATGACGACGAATTCAGTGAGGGATGACGATGGATCGCGTAAGTACCAGAGAAATTAATCTGCAAGATTTTTTTGGCAGGATGGAAGCGACTCAAAAAAATCAATGGTCGCAGGAACAACATGTTTTCGACACGCCCGGCCTGAAAGATTTTCTGGTGCGGGCAATCGAATTTCTAGCGAAACCAGACAATGTGGATAAAGCCGAGGTCGTAGCTCATTTCCTGATGGGCATTGAGCATGAGCCGCCTGAGGGGCTATCACATGAGGGTTTACAGCTTGGTTCGAAGCAAAAGTCAGCGTTACATGATCTGCTGCGTACACACCGCTATAGCTTTTTGGAACCGAGGAAGACTCGTCAAAGACCATCTCGAAACTTGATGTCCTAAAGAAAAACATCATTGACCATCAATCAGCCAGCCCAGTTAAAGAGAATTCGGCCGGTGACAATGACAGGAAAATGGGGCTTGCGCCCGGCGGCTTTCTCGTCAACATAAATTATGTCCCGATGGTACAAGCGCCGCCAGCCACAAATGCCATCGTTGGCGTAACCCCAAAGCCCGAAGAATCACTCGAGAAAATACTAGATACTGCGCCACCCTCTTTCAAATCTCATCCTAATTTTTCTGAGTTTCAGGAAACTGCCAGAAACTATCTCAACTATATGGCGCCTCCTCAAGGCCAGAATTTCGCCGAAATTCTTGCAAAACCTGGCTTAACACTTCTAGATCTGATTGGCTCGATCAAAGCCTACAGTCATAAGGATCTTGACCCCGGTACTGTGCGTGAAAAATGTTTGGAAAGAGATTTGGTAAACATGCAAATGAGGCGGAACTGGGTAGAAACTCAGTGGGTGAGAGACGGGCGTGCTGATGACACGGCTGGCTTAAATTTCACGCAGGACGTACTTGGTGTGGAACATAGCTACGTTGAGAGAGAAGATGCTGACCTAAGCCCTAGCAGCCAGGTATCTTTGGCAATGGATACCGAGATGCGGCGCGAAGATGGAACGCTGAAACGGATCAAAACGCTGACCGTGACAATGCCGGCGCTAGATAGCGCAGACCAGCCAGAATTCAAGCTATATACCGATGGAGCACCCAAACCAGGGGAGGCGAAACTTAAAGAAGAGCCGTTCAAGCTTGCTACTGCTACGATCAAACAGCAAATTCTCGATTGGGTTGAAGATAACAAACCCTGCAAGCGAGTTGTTCTGTCGGCGATTGGCGCCGGCGAATTTCTCAAAATGCTAAACGGTGCATCGAAAGAACAGGCCAGAGAGATTATCGCGACGGCGCTCGCAGAGGTTACTGAGCAACTGGCTAACGAGAATATCGTCGTTGGCTTTAGCGATCTTAATGATATGTTTTGTCAGCAAATCGCTAGCAAACTGCCCGAAGGCGTATCCATCCAATTTCTCGGCGCATTACCGCGAAATCCCGGGTTTGAGGGCCCAGCCAAGGATTGGATTGAAGAGGGAGACCTGCTGCTAATCCCTGGTGATGCGGCCTCACTGGCCGGCAATGGGCTCTCAAAAGACACCTCATTCGAGGGTTATACCGGTAGAAATTCTTTAATGAGCATTCAACATACGCTAGCGATTACTGCGGCCAGACTTGGCCTAGGGTGAACGCCTTCGCAGAACAGGCCTCAGGACAAATTCAATAGTCGATAGTACGTACGCCTTGTTCAGTGCCGAGCAAACATACTGCAGCTCCTTTCACTGCAAACAACCCCACACTCACAACGCCCGGCAGCTGATTGATTTGCTGCTCCAGCGCTTTCGGGTCATGAATCTGCAGACCATTCAAATCGAGAATGTAGCCTTGGTTGTCCGTCACATAAGGCGCACCCTCACGCATTCTTAATACCGGATTTGCGCCCAGGACTCGCAGTGCCCGTGTGACCGAACCGGTCGCCATCGGAATCACTTCAACCGGTAACGGGTATTTACCCAGTACATCGACCAGCTTTGACTGATCGGCAATGCAGATAAATTTTTCTGCGACAGACGCCACGATTTTCTCGCGCGTGAGTGCGCCGCCACCGCCTTTGATCATGGCACCGCTGTGATCAATCTCGTCGGCGCCATCGATATACACCGGTATCTGATCGACCTCGTTCAGGTCAAATACCGGCACACCCCGCGCAGCCAAGCGCGCGGCTGTCGCCTCGGAGGACGCTACCGCACCCTTGATGCGGTGTCGAATTTCACCGAGTGCGTCAATAAAAAAATTCGCGGTAGAGCCGGTGCCCACGCCAACGATTTCACCATCCACGACATAGCGAATCGCTGCGTGTGCCACTGCTTGCTTGAGTTCGTCTTGCGTCATCTTGCGCTATTCCATCCAAAGCACGCATTGTATCGGATGGCTGGGTCACGGTAGCGGGATAGAAGGCTAGGTCGTGACCTGATTCGCTGCCAGATACTGCGCCAGCGAGGCTTTGTTGTGTAAATCTAGTTTGCGGTAAAGATGAGCCAGTTGATTGCGCACGGTGTGATGGGATACGCCTAATTCACGGGCGATTTGCTTATGGCTCATACCCGCGGCAAAGCGGCGTGCAACGACAAATTCACGCGGCGTGAGTACTTCCATAACATCGATCGGGCGGACGCGGCACAGCTGCGCACCGGCTTGCCGGACCCAGGAAATCTCTACCTGCCTGCCACGGTAGGTCTTACCCTCGTTCAGCACTTTTAATGCGGCTTCGGGAATAAAGTCCGGCGCAAGCTCAGGCCATTCGCGCTCTAGCAAATCGAAGAAGTGCTGGTCAGCCAGCTCTACCTGACCATCAGCATGCACCAAGCCAGAGGCACCGAGGTTATCGCGCTGAGCGCCCGGCTTGGCGATACGTTCTAGCGTACGAGCGCGGTTAATGGATAGTGCGTGCGAAAGATGAATCCACAATCCATGCAGGCAGGCCGCATCAGTCTCAGCGAAGCGCACATCCTGCTGCCGATAAAGCACAATCCAGCGGGCCGGTTGCACTTTTTTTGGATCATCGCCATGAAACATCAAATGGCACAGCCCTAACTCCTCCATCATCGAGCGCGGCCCGCCACGCAGGAGTTGATGTTCTTTCTTGCTACTCCTTTTTTTTCGGTACAGCTCACGAATACCACCACGCGAAGGCGACATGGGTGCATTTCGAATACCCCGCGCAACCGGATCATCTTGCAATGGCTCACGCGCCAGCACGGTTTCGGGCACGGTGGCGGCAGGAGCGCTATCGGCCGACACCAGCCGGGTTACTGACTGCGGATTCGACCGCTCACCAGTCCCGAAAATAGCCCCGTCAAATCGTATCCACATCTGCAGCAGACTAATAGCGCGCTCCAGAAATTGGTCCGGTGATGCGTACTCGGCCAATGCGTATAAATCTCTTACGGTGGTCGAGAAAGCCTGCATGCCTCGCTCCTTTGCCCGGCTGGGCGAATCTTGGGTTGTTCGAATATCGAATTGCTTTTTTAGAAACGTACCGAAATTTTGTAGTTTTGACAACACAAAATGAGCGATCTGCGAGCATTTTTTTCGTCTATCGACCTTTCAGGGACAAATTTCCGAAGTGCAACAATGGTCGGCGGATGGCAATCCCGCATTTTTTGGGCAGACGAACCGGCTTCGTTATCGCGACTGACAAGACAGAACAACAAGGGCAGTTGATGCGGTTATCATCCGCATCACCTCAGCCACTGCTGCTTGAATACCCGCCGGCCGCTGCCGGTGCCAGCCCTTGCCAATGCGCGACACTGACCCACACCCGTTGAACCATTTGCCGGAATTCGGCGCATTAAGCCGGCACGCGGAACAGGCCCGTACATGGCAGTTGGCTGAGTTGTTCCGGGACGATGCGTCGCGTGCCGCGCGCTTCACGTTGGAAGCCGCAGGCCTGTGCCTTGATTACGCCAAGAATCACCTGAACGAGGAAACCATCCGGCTGCTGACAGCGTTTGCCCAGGCGCGCGGTATTGAGAGTCTGCGCGATGCCATGTTCCGAGGCGATCGCATCAATCTGAGCGAGCAGCGTGCGGTATTGCACACGGCATTGCGCCTGCCACCGGACGCGCGCTTGCGCGTCGACGGCGAAGAACTGGTCAGCGAAGTGCAGCAAGAGCTGGCACGTATGGCGTCGTTCGCCGAACGCGTGCGCCAAGGCGATTGGAAAGGCTACAGCGGCAAAGCAATCACGGATGTGGTCAATATCGGCATCGGCGGCTCGGACCTCGGGCCCATGATGACGGTTGCAGCGCTACGTGCTTACGCACATCCGCAGTTGCGGTTTCACTTTTTATCGAATGTGGATGGCCACGCGACTGTCGCCACACTTACCCACCTTGACCCGGCCACCACGCTGTTTATTGTCGCGTCAAAATCCTTCACCACCCAGGAAACCATGCTGAACGCGCACGCAGCGCGTCGCTGGTTTTTAAGGCATGGCAAAGAAAAAGATTTAGCCGCCCATTTCGTCGCGGTATCGACCAACACCTCGGCCGTCACCGCCTTTGGCATCGCCGCCGACAATATGTTTCCCTTCCGAGATTGGGTGGGCGGGCGCTTCTCGATCTGGTCATCGATCGGGCTGTCGCTGCTGCTAGCCATCGGCATTGATCACTTCC
>JAIXQV010000006.1 GCA_027485535.1 Oxalobacteraceae bacterium
ATGGCGTCGATCAACGAGCGACGCCTGCTGCGTGAACAGCTGAATAACGAGCTGGCCAACGTCTCGACAGTCGGCTTCAAAAAAAGCTACGACAACGCGATGGTGGCGGTGAAAGCCAAAGGCGAGGGTTGGGATACTCGTATCCAGCCTTTCATCGAAAAGATGAATGCGGTCTCGCTTGAGCAAGGTTCGTTAATGGCGACGCTGAACCCCATGGACATCGCGCTCAAAGATAAAACCGTGATGGGCATCCAGGCAAAAGACGGCACGCTCGCTTTCACACGACGTGGTGACCTGAAGATTGGCTCCACCGGCGTTCTGGAAAACGGCTCGGGTCATCCGGTGCTATCGCAAGACGGTGCACCGATCACGATACCGCCCGGTTCCATTCTCAACATTACCGAAGAAGGCGATATTTTTGCGCGCACACCGGCGCAGCCGCTGCAGG
The DNA here is from genome assembly GCA_027485535.1 of Oxalobacteraceae bacterium. Taxonomy (GTDB): domain Bacteria; phylum Pseudomonadota; class Gammaproteobacteria; order Burkholderiales; family Burkholderiaceae_D; genus Pernthalerella. The sequence goes on from JAIXQV010000006.1 coordinate 449, forward strand.
ATCCTTCGGTATTGGTCGGCCGCATCATGATGCGTGATGCCAGTGGGATCACGCTGCAACGCAGACCCGACACCTTGTTTACCCCTTATCCGCAATTTGCAACGGCGAATGGCGATTTTGCGACAGGGCCAATACCCCCACGGATTGTTCCGGGGGCGCTCGAGACCAGTAACGTCAATGTCGTCACCGCGATGGTGAAGCTGATTGATTTCTCACGCTCGTTCGAGACCCAGGTGCGCACCATCAAAGAGGCCAAATCACTCGACGAATCGGGTGCCAGCATGTTGAAGGCACGCTAATTGCATAAGTAACGGAAAAGCGACACTCGAGAGGAAAGTATGGACGCATCAATGTGGGTAGCGAAAACCGGTCTAGACGCGCAGCAAACGCGCCTGACGGTTATCTCGAACAACCTGGCCAACGTCAACACCACGGGCTTCAAGCGCGACCGCGCTATGTTCGAAGATCTGCTGTACCAGAACGTACGCCAGGCCGGCGGTCAAACAGCCGCCGCCACGCAAGCCCCAACGGGTTTGATGCTGGGTACCGGTACGCGCATCATCGCCACGGAAAAAATTCACGCCCAGGGCAATATGATCAACACCCAGAACGCGCTCGATGTCGCGATTCAGGGTGAAGGCTTTTTCCAGATTCAGCAACCTGACGGTACTTTCGCCTATACCCGTGACGGCACCTTCAAGTTGTCAAATACTGGGCAGATTGTGACCAACCTCGGTCAGCCACTGGTCCCCGCGATTGCGGTACCGGCCAACGCGTCATCGATCACGATTGGTCTGGATGGCGTGGTCTCGGCTGAGTTGTACGCAGGGGGTGGTGCGCAGCAGCTGGGGCAGATTCAGATTGCACGCTTTGTTAACCCGGCCGGTCTCACGCCACTCGGTGACAACCTCTACAAGGAAACGGTAGCGTCGGGTGCTGCTGTTGTGCTGAACCCGAACACGGCGCCGGCAGGTCAGCTGCGTCAGGGCATGCTGGAAGCGTCGAACGTGAATGTGGTCGAAGAAATGGTCAACATGATCGAGACCCAGCGTGCTTATGAGGTGAACTCAAAAGCGATCTCTGCCGCAGACGGCATGCTGCGCTTCTTGAATAACAACCTGTAATCGGACTGGCCTGAAGACGGCCTGGAGAATAACGATGACATTAATGAAGCCTGCAGCGATCACGATCGCAGTGCTCATGCTTGCAGCATGTGCCAAACCAATGCCGATGGCGCATTCGCCCGAATTTGCACCGGTGCAGCCGCTGCCACGCGATACCAACAACTTGGCGACAGGCGCTATTTTCGCCGCCGACAATACCGATCTGTGGCAGGCCAAACGTCGCAACTATCGGGTTGGCGACATTATCACCGTCTTACTTAGTGAATCGACACAAGCAGCCAGAACTTTAAGCAATGAGACTAGCCGTGAGTCGAGTACCGATGCGATACCGGCCGGCTTGTCGGGTGCTATTGGTAATGCCACGCCTGTGCTGAACGGATTTAACGCCGCTGGTGCAGTCACAACGAATAGAGGTACAGGGGTTGCCGATCAGCGTGCGTCGCTGACTGGCTCGATTGCCGTCACTGTCACTGAAGTCCAAGCGAATGGCAATTTGGTGATTCGTGGTGAGAAGCAGCTATCACTGTCTGAAGGCGGCGAAGTGATTCAGGTGGCAGGCATTATCCGCCCCGATGACGTCAGCGCTATTAACACGGTGCAGTCGCGTCGTTTGGCCAATGGCCAGATCACTTACAAAGGCGTTGGCGATCTCGCTAACTCGACTCGCGCCGGATGGGGTATCAGCGCGCTCTACAAGTACTGGCCTTTCTAACTAGGACACCAGCATGATTCCACGTTATCTGCTGATACTGGCCTCGGCCTTGGTGGCGTTTTTAGTGACGCCACCAGCGCATGCCGATCGCGTCAAAGACCTTGCCTCATTAGCGGCGGCGCGTAGCAACCAATTGGTTGGCTTCGGTATTGTGGTTGGTTTGCAAGGGACCGGTGATGGCGCAGCCGTGCCAATTACCACGCAAACCGTCCGCGCCATCATGAACAAATTAGGTGTGGGCATGGACGGCCCGCTGACAGATTTTGAACGTGCAGCGGCCGCCGCTGGTCGTCTGGATGTGAAGAACGTCGCCGCGGTGATGGTGACTGCCGAGTTGCCTGGCATGTCCAAGCCTGGTCAGCGTATCGATGTGAACATTGGCACGCTCGGACAGGCATCAAGCCTGCGCGGCGGCATCCTGATTCTCACGAGCCTGCGCGGTATTGATGGCGAGGTCTACGCCATTGCCCAAGGCGCGGTCAACACCACAGGTATTGATGCCAGTGGAGCCGGCTCCAAAGTAGCCATCGGCGTACCGACTTCGGCACGCATTCCGAATGGCGCCACCATCGAGCGTTTGGTCGAGAACCCCTTTGATAAAACCGATGCCGTCATGCTCAATCTGCGCGAGCCAGATTTCACGACTACCCGCGCCGTTGTCGACGCTATCAATACAACGTTTGGTGCTGGTACAGCCAACGCGATCGACGCGGTCTCTATCCGAGTGCGTGCACCGATGGATATGTCACAGCGCGTCAGCTTCGTCAGTATGGTCGAGAACCTCGATGTAACGCCGGGTGAGGCACCAGCGCGTGTTGTCGTGAATTCGCGTACCGGTACTGTCGTGATCAGCCGTAATGTCAAGGTGACTCCGGCAGCGGTGTCACACGGCACGATTTCTGTCGCGATTGCGGCAACCAACGAGGTTAGTCAGCCGAATGCGTTTTCCAATGGCCAGACACAGGCCGTACAGAACGCTAACGTCGCTGTGAATGAGCCGAATAAACCCGCCTTCGTGTTTCAGGCCGGCGTGGACTTGAGACAAGTGGTCGATGCGATCAACCAGGTTGGCGCGTCGCCCTCGGCATTGATTGCGATTCTTGAAGCATTAAAAAGCTCGGGCAGTTTGCGGGCTGAATTGGTCGTGATCTAAGGATGACACCCCATGGCTGACGCACTCGACAATCTGGGCATGGCATCCCCGCAGTCCTCACTGGACTTCGCGGGGCTTGGTGCTTTGCGCAGCAAGGCGCAGCAGCATTCCGACAAGGCCTTGCAAGAGACTGCAACGCAGTTCGAGGCGATGTTCATCCAAGAGATGCTGAAGTCCATGCGCGCTACTGTCGAAAAAAATGATCTGACGGGCTCGGATGTCGAAGATCAGTTCACGCAGATGTACGACCGCGAATTATCCGTCTCACTCGCCAAGCGCAACACCATGGGTGTGGCCGACATGATCATCAAAGCCGTGCAGCGTAATAACGCGCCACCACCCGACTACGTCACCAAAGCGACACCGATGCCGATCAATATGCCGCAGCAGGGCATGGCGCTACCCGGTGCTAAAGCTGCAATGCCTTTGCAACGGCCAGAACGTTTCAACCTCGACCGTCGCCTCGCAATTCCAGCTGCAACTGCCAAGGGAGCGGATGAATGAGTGATCTGCTTAGCATTGGCAGCTCGGGCGTCGCCGCTTACCAGCGCGCGCTGACCACGGTTTCCAACAATATTTCCAATGTGGGTACCGAGGGCTATGTTCGGCAAGAGACGGCGCTTGCGGAGAATATGCCGCGCAATCAGGGTCGGGTGTATCTGGGTACCGGTGTCAATGTCGCCGGTATCAATCGCGCCTATGACCAGTTCCTCGAGCAGAATCTCCGCAATAGCACCAGTGAACTGAATACCCAAGGCCCAATGGTGAGCTACGCCAATCGCGTCGTCGACATCATGGGCAGCGATACGGTAGGGCTGAATAACTCGCTCGATAAGTTTTTTTCGACAGCACGGTCATTGTCTGTGGATCCGTCGTCGATCGTGCTTAGACAGCAGTTTCTGCGTGATGCCGATGGCTTAGCTGCCGGCTTTCGCGAGCTGTCGAATCAAATGACAACCGTTGATACCGAGACCCGCGATGCCATCAATGCGCGAGTTGCGGATATCAATACCCTGGCGGGGCAGATTGCCACCGTCAACAAACAAATGGCCAAGCATCCTTTGGCCGCGCGTCAGCCGCCCGATCTGCTGGATCAGCGTGATCTGCTGCTGACGAAGCTCTCCAAGCTCGTCAAAATCAATGTCACTACGGCGCAAAACGGTGCTGTCGATATCAGCATGGGCACCATTGCCAGTGCCGGCAAAATCGTGACGGGTGATCGTGCCACCCCGCTGGTGGCCAGTTTTGATGAGAAAGATCTCTCGCGCGTCGCCATCATCCTCGACCCGTATGCCAAGACCCCGGAAGAAGTGGTGGGCGTCAACTCGGGTGAGCTGGGTGGGCTGATGGGTTTCCGTGAGCAGGTGCTACAACCCAGCTTCGAGGCACTCGATAACCTGGCGGTCATGGTGGCCGGTGAGCTGAACCAAATTCATGCCAATGGTATTGATCTGGATGGCGAAATTGGCAAGCCACTGTTCACCATCGATAAAGTCACTCGCATGGATGCGCGAGACCGCACGATGATTCAGATCGATCGCGCTTCGGCCGGATTGCGCCTGGTGATTGACGACCCGAACAAGATCGCTGCTGGCGCATTGTTCCGGGTGATTGAAAACCCGAACAACCTATCGGGCACCGACGCCGCACTCACCTACGCACCCTCGTACGCAGACCCAACACGGGTGCGCTCGCTGTCGCAGGTACTAAAGAACAATCCGAATCCGTCGGCGGGTATCAGCTCGCCAACCGATCAGTTGCTCGGGCAGATTCCCTTGGGTGCCTCGAACTGGTCGGTGTTTATGGATAACGCCACCGACAAGCAAAATATTCAGGTGTTTACGCGTGATGGTCGTCAGCTACTCGGCGCACCCGTGACCGACGATGCGGCACGTCGCGCACTGCTCACTACGAATAACGGCTTCATCAAAGGCACGACTTACTCCGACACCTATCTGAACAAATCTGGCGAGACCGGCTACAAGCAAATGTCCTCGTTCTATGGACTGAAATCGCTGACCGGTACACAGTACGATCAAGCAACGCAGTTTTCGCTCGAGCATATGGTGGTGCCGAGCAGTATCGAGCGCAACATATTGATCGGCGAAGTAATTCCCGCCAATACGCTGATGATTGCGGCCGACCGTCTCACGATTAACGGCCACTCGCTGCCTGCCTTGTACCCGACCGCGCCGGCGCAGACCATTCAGGCCAGCGATATTGCCGAGTGGATGAACAAAGCGGTTGAGAATGACGACCCACCGGTAGCGATCAATGCGCTGACCACCACCGACGATCTATCGATTGATCCGGAAGAAGGTTTGTTCATCAATGGTGTGGCGATTCCCGCAGAGGTAGGTCGTACGCTTGCGGAATTAGTAGTGGAGATCAATTCTCAATACGCCAACGATGCCAACGTCTTCGCCGAACTCAATGACGACGGCGACGCGCTGGTACTGACGAATACCGATGGTTATGGGGGTAACGATATTGTGGTCGGTGGTATGGATGATGATGGCGATATCACCACCCAAACCGCTTACCGCGGCAGACTGAATTTCGGTGAGCTGCGCGACATCACTATCGGCTATGGCAAGCAGGGCAGGGCAGGCGATTTAGCGCCGCTCGGTCAACCACTGGGTGAATATTTCACCGGGCTGATGCCGATTATTCCCACAGCAGCACGCATCGGTACTGCGCGCATCCCTTCAGGCGTGGATTCGATTGCGGACAACACTCTGACCCTGAACGGTAAAGCACTGGGTGGTATCGATTACAACCGGCCACTCAAAGCGCCTGATCTGGCTGCATGGCTGAACGCGACCGGCTCGACACTTGAGCCACCGGTGGTGGCGCGAGGTGTCAACCAAATCAAGGCCAGTGCTGCGCTGTTGAAAGAGGGCTTGGAGCAAGAATATCCGCTGCTGGTGAATGGCGTAACGATTACTGGAAGTGGTACCGGTGGTACCTTTGACTCGGTACAAGACATGGCCGCAGCGATTAATGGCGCGGATACTGGCCGGGTCGTTGCTAGCGCAAGCGTACAAAATCTCTCACGCAGCTTATCGATCAACGGCACGGACATTACTGGCAGCGGTACCAATGGCGTATTTGCCGACCGCGACGATATCGTGGATAGCATCAATGCCGCCACCGGTACCACCGGGGTGACTGCAACGCTCAACAGCGATACCTTGGAGATCACGCTGTCGAATTCCAACGGCGAAGACATTATTCTCGGGCCGCTGGATGAGGGCAATGCGCTCGGTGTCGCCAGCGGTACGTATTCCAAGGTGTATGCCGAGATGGATAAATTCGGCAACCTGCTGATCAGTAATGGTAGTGGTGCAGATATCTCGATTAGCACGCTGACGGGTGGTGCAAACGCACTCGGTGTGGGTAACGGCACCTATCGCGGTACGATAGAGATCGGTTCCGATGCCGAGATTCGCTTCGGCTTTACGGACGAGCATGTGGAATCAGGCCCGGCAGAATTAGCCAAGCTCGGCATGCGCACCGGCATCTATATCGATGGCGCGGTAAAAGAAGATTTATTGGTATTTGTCTCTGCTGGGTCAGGCACCATCTCGGGTAGCTATGACGCCAGCATGGCAGATCCGGTAGCGCTGAACCTCAAGCGCATTGATGCGCTTCGTACTGAAAAATACGACGTTACCTTCACCTCAGAAAAACAATACCAGATCACCTGGCGCAATCCATCGACCGGCGTGAAGACCGTGCTGGCCGAGCGTGAGTACGACCCCAAGCAGGGCATTGAATATCGCGGTGTGCATCTGATGCTGAACCGTCCGCCAGTGACTGGCGACACTTTCCTGATCGACGGTAATCAGGACGGCACCGGCAACAACCAGAACATGCTCGACATCGTCGCGCTACAGACCAAAGGTGTGGTCGGTGGCAACGGTGGACGCACGATTTCACAGGCCTATGAAGAACAACTGGGGCGCGTGGGTAATTTCGCCAGCCAGGCCAAGATTGCGCAAGATGCCTTACAGGTGGTGAACGACCAGGCGATTGAGTCACGCGACAAAGTATCCGGCGTCTCGCTCGATAGCGAGGCAGCCGATTTGATTCGGTTTCAGCAGGCGTATCAAGCCTCGGCCAAAGCCATGCAGGTGTCGGGCGATTTATTCGATGCCATCTTGCAGGCGGCGCGCTAGTAGAAAAATGAAGAGGGACGATAAAACATGACACAGATGTCGACCACCTTGAAGTTTGATCGGGCAATTAGCCAGATCGGCATAACGCAAGATCGCGTGTCCAAGGCGCAGATGCAAATGACCGAGGGCAAGCAGATCCTGAAGCCCAGCGATGCACCCGATAAGTCTGCACAAATAACACGCCTTAAATCCGCTATCGACCGCCAAGAAAGCTACGTCTCTACCATCAAGCAGGTGCGAGACAAACTCGGGCAACAAGAAACTGCGGTCAAAGGTGCCACCGAGGTGATGTACCGCCTGAAAGAACTCAGCGTACAGGCCGCCAACGATACGTATTCTGCAGCTGACCGAAAATCGATCGCGATTGAGGTCAAAGAACTGCGTAACCAGATGCTCTCGCTGGCGAATACCCAAGACGTTAACGGTAACTATATTTTCTCGGGCACGCGAGTCGGTCAGCTAGCATTCGCCGCCAATGAAAACGGCAGGGTGGTGTATCAGGGTGACCAGTCGGTTGCCTCGGCCGATATCGCCGACCAGAACGTGGCAGACACCAACCGCCCCGGTACCCGTCCCTTCGACAAGATTGTGCGCACCGATGACAGCGGTAAGCCCTACGGCGTTGGCTTCTTCGAGGCAGTGGATGACCTGATTACCGGGCTCAACACCAACAACATCAAAACCGTGCAGCGCTCGGTGGGCGAGATGGCGACCATGCAGCAGGGGCTCTCCGATAGCCTTGCTTCGATTGGCGCCACCGATAACAAACTGGAGAACCAGCAAGCCATCGCCGACGAGGCCCTGCTGCGCATGAAGACGCTGTTGTCAGATGAAGAAGATGTTAACTTCACCGAGACCATTACGCAGATGAATAAAGACATGCTCGCGCTACAGGCCGGCCAGACCGCGTTTGGCAAAATCGCCGAGCTGAGCTTGTTTAATTACATACGTTGATTTACTCGATTAAGAAACCATCTTATTAGTTGAGATAGGTTCTAAAGATTTTTTACCGCGCGCCGATTCAGAGGATTGATACGGCCGAAAAGCGCCGGAAACGACTATGGCTACCAGCTCTATAAGCAGCACTAGTGGTACCTCAACCGCCGCCGACATACAGGCGGCGAACAAGGCTGCTGCGCAACGACTTCTCACATCGCTGAGCGCAGGCTCAGGCGTCGATGTGGCCTCGCTCGCGCAAAACCTGGTGGATGCAGAGCGCATCCCCAAAGAAAACGCGATCAACGCCAAGATCTCCAAAAACGACAACAAGATCAGCGGCCTGGCTGCGGTCAAGTTCATGCTGGATGAGTTCAAGGCGCGGCTATCTGAGATCAAAGACAAGTCCAGCTACAACGCGCTTACCGCCTCCAACAGCAACACTAGCGCACTCAATATTACGGCCAACAATACAGCCACCGCAGGTAGCTACAACGTCAGCATTAGCTCGCTGGCCAAGCCACAGCGTAGCCTCTCAAGTACTGGTTTTGCCGCGGCCACCACGCCGATCAATGGCGGCTTGCCGTTTGATCTGACCCTGGGCTCGAGCCGGGCAGGGGTGTCGACCGGTACCACCAGCAACCTGCCAGTACACATTGCGCGCATCACCGCGCCCAGCTTTGGTACAAGCCCAGCCGTTACTGACTTCACCCAGTTCAACGTAACGGTGGCGGGTGTTGCACAAACGTTCACGCCCAACCCGGCGAGCGCCTCGCTGACGGATCTTGCTGCGGACTTGAGCACTCAACTGAATGCCTACGACAGCACGCTGAGCGTAACAGTCGATAGCGGCAATCTGGTGATTACGAGTACGGACCTGAGTAAACGGGTTTCCGCTGTTTCTCTGACGGCAGACCCGGCCGCCGCTGGTGTTGATGACGGTACACCGGTCAACCCGCCGTTCCCTACCTTTATGGCATCGCTGTCAGGGGCGAGCTTTGGGACGAATGCATCCACGACCGATTTCAAAAACTTCTCGCTGACGGTGGATGGCAAGGTGCTGAGTATCCGCCCGCGACCAGCCGATACCAGCCTCACGGCACTCGCTGCAGATATTCAGGAACAACTGCGCGCCGTCGATGGCACGGATGAGCTGACGGTCTCGGTGTCTGGCACTACGCTGAATTTTTCTTCGACGAACACCACGCGCAAGCTGACCAACCCGGTACTGTCGCAGACCACCACTATCAAAACCGATACCGGTGCCAATGTGGGTACTCCCTCGGGCACCGGCAATAGCATCAGTAATATTCAGTTTGGCTCGCCGCCGCAAATAACCGACTTCAAGTCGTTTACGGTCAAGATCGGCGACACCGTCCGCACCATCATTCCAGCGCCCGATGCACCCAACGTTGCGTCGCTGGCAGCCGACTTGCAGAAACGGCTACGCATCGTCGAGCGCAATGACGATATCGTCGTGACGGCCAATGGCTCGGGCATCAGTATTAGCTCTACCAGCGGCAAACAGATCACGCAGGCGGCACTCACTCGTACCAACTATGGTGATACCCCCGAGGGCATCATCGCTGCGATCAACGACGCCAATGCCGGTGTCAAGGCTGAGCTGATTAATGACGGCTCACCGGGCAGCCCGTTCAAGATCATGGTGACGGGTGCGACCGGCGCCTCCGAGACATTTGCGCTGAGCGCAGAAAATGGCTTGGTCAATTTTGCGACCGGCGCCGACAACCAGGCCAGTGATGCGCAGCTATCCGTCAACGGTATTAATTACACGCGCAAGTCAAACACCCTATCGGATGTGATTAGCGGCTCGACCATCGAACTGAGGTCGACCACCACCACTGCGGCCAGCGTCGTGCTAACGCAAGACACCTCGGCCGTTAAAGAGAAACTTAAAGCATTAGTCGTGGCCTATAACGATGTCGATAACATTGTTAAAGAAACCACCGACCCCGAGTCCACCCTCGAAACCTACGGCAAGACCCTGGTTGGCGATGGCTCCGTCAAGCTGATCCGGCAGCAACTGCGCAACATGTTCCTCGGCCAATCCACCACGCCGGGCGCTACGATTACCAGCATGGCCGATTTGGGTTTCAAGACCGACCAAAAGGGCGTGCTGTCGCTGGACGAGACCAAGCTCGACGCAGCACTGAAAGATAACTACGGCGATCTGGTCAAGGCACTGACTGGCAACCAGAGTAATGTCAGCGCGCTCAGCACCCAGCCCGCTGGCGTCATCGGTGACACGGTGCGCCGCCTGAACAGCATTCTCGCCAACGATGGTCCGTTACAGGCCAAGACCGGCAATGCCGAAACTGAGAACTCTAAATACAAAGCAGATATGGAGAAACTGCAACGCCGGATGGAAACGCTGCTGAGGCGTTACAACCAGCAGTTTGCAGCCATGGAGAGCTTAGTGGGCAGTGTCAACGCACAGAAGACCAGCTTGAAGTCGACCTTCGAGGGGATGATGGCGGCGTATACCAATAAATAAACCAATAGATAAGCCAATAAATAAACCAACAAGTAAATCAATATAAATAGCGGTTTGAATGCGTGAGCCTTAATCGCATCATGCATCGCTAACATGCACCGCAATAGCGTCATGGCATATAGCCATAAAACCGTAATAGCGTAATACCCACGTTACGCATGGCGGCTAAAGTTTGCCGCGCCTGCGCCGATATCCCCCATGAACGGGCGTATTTCGTCTTTTTCCCCCGTTCGGAGAGGATGAAACCATGGCCCTAACGATACAACCAGGTACCCCTACTACTGTCCAGCCAGTTTCGGCGCGGCCAGTCGTTGAGGTCGCGCAGGCGGCACAGCCCGCACCTATGCAATCCACACCGGCGCAGCGGCCAACAGTCTCGACGCCCAAAAAGGCGGAGATTCAAATCGACCCCGAGGTGACGCGCAAGAACCTGCGGGAAGCGATCGACCGCATCAATAAAATGGTGAGTGACGGCGGGCGGGCGCTGCACTTCAGTTTTGACGACACGATAGGCACTCCGGTCATTCTGGTCAAAAACCGCGAATCGG
>JAIXQV010000132.1 GCA_027485535.1 Oxalobacteraceae bacterium
ACGATGACGTTGCGGAAATCGGCTTTGCGGCCGTTGTTGTCCGTCAGCGTGCCGTGATCCATCACCTGCAACAAGATATTGAATACATCCGGATGCGCCTTCTCGATTTCGTCGAGCAGTAACACCGCATGCGGCTTCTTGGTAACGGCCTCGGTCAGCAAACCACCCTGATCGAAACCGACATAACCCGGCGGCGCACCGATGAGGCGGCTCACTGCATGGCGCTCCATGTACTCCGACATATCGAAACGAATCAACTCAATGCCCATAATGAAGGCGAGTTGCTTGGCCACTTCGGTCTTGCCTACGCCAGTCGGGCCCGAGAACAAGAAAGAACCAATCGGCTTATCCGTCTTGCCCAAGCCAGCACGTGCCATCTTGATAGCCGCAGCAAGCGCTTCGATGGCGGGGTCTTGTCCGAACACCACATTCTTGAGGTCACGCTCAATGGTCTGCAGCTTGGACCGGTCATCCTGATTAACCGATTGCGGCGGAATACGCGCAATCTTCGAGATGATGTCCTCGATCTCGGATTTACCGATGGTTTTCTTTTGCTTGGATTTCGGCAGAATGCGTTGCGCAGCACCCGCCTCGTCAATCACATCAATCGCTTTGTCGGGCAAATGCCGATCGTTGATGAAGCGTGCCGCGAGCTCTGCAGCGCAGGTCAGCGCCGACGCCGAGTATTTCACGCCGTGATGCTCTTCGAAACGCGACTTCAGCCCGCGCAAGATTTGCACGGTTTGCTCGACGGTCGGCTCATTGACATCAATTTTCTGGAAGCGGCGGGAAAGCGCATGGTCTTTCTCGAACACGCCGCGGAATTCATTGAAAGTGGTCGCGCCGATGCACTTCAACTGGCCCGATGAAAGCGCGGGCTTGAGCAAGTTGGAGGCGTCGAGCGTGCCACCAGAAGCCGAGCCAGCACCGATGATGGTGTGAATCTCATCAATGAACAGGATCCCGTTGGGGTTTGCCTTCATCTGCTTGAGCACCGCTTTGAGACGCTGCTCGAAGTCGCCGCGGTATTTGGTACCGGCCAGCAGCGCCCCCATATCAAGCGAGTACACCACGGCGTTTTGCAGAATCTCAGGGACGTCGCCCTGCACCACACGCCAAGCCAAGCCTTCAGCAATCGCTGTCTTGCCCACGCCAGCCTCACCCACCAGTAGTGGATTGTTTTTACGGCGGCGGCACAGCGTCTGAATCACGCGCTCCACCTCGGCTTCACGTCCGATTAACGGATCGATCTTGCCCTCGGCGGCCAGCTTGTTGAGATTTTGGGTGAATTGGTCGAGCGCGCTTTCTTTCTGCGGCCCTTCTGCCTGAGCTTCATCCGCGTTTTCTGACGCCTTTTGCGGCTCCGGTTGCTGATCTTTACGGACGCCGTGCGAGATGTAGTTGACCACATCAAGCCGCGTCACGCCCTGCTGGTGCAGGTAGTAGACCGCATGAGAATCCTTCTCGCCGAAAATCGCCACCAGCACGTTGGCACCGGTCACCTCTTTCTTACCATTTGATGCCGACTGCACATGCATGATGGCGCGCTGAATAACTCGCTGGAAGCCTAGTGTCGGTTGGGTATCTACCTCACTCGACCCGGGTACCGTCGGGGTGTTGTCGGTAATAAAGTTCGACAAGGTCTTGCGAAGATCGTCGATGCTGACCGCGCAAGCTCGCAATACTTCTGCGGCGGACGGGTTGTCCAGCAGCGCCAGCAGCAGGTGTTCTACGGTAATGAACTCATGCCGGGCCTGTCTTGCCTCGACAAAGGCCATGTGCAAACTGACTTCGAGTTCTTGGGCGATCATGCTTCCTCCATCACGCACTGCAGCGGGTGCCCCGCCTTTTTGGCGTGGGTTAATACCAATTCGACTTTCGTGCTGGCGATGTCCTTGGGGTAGACACCACACAAGCCCTTACCGTCACGATGAACTTTGAGCATGATCTGCGTCGCAGTCTCACGGTCCTTGTTGAAGTACTCCTGAATGATGGCCACGACAAACTCCATTGGGGTGTAATCATCATTCAGCAACACTACCTGATACATCGGCGGCGGCTTGATAGCCGCCTTTTTCTCTTTCCGTACTAGCAGAGTGCCGTTGTCGCTATTGGTTGCCATGCTTCTATTCTATATCCCACGCCACGTTGGGTAACCCGTGTTACACAGGCTATCCAAGCTCAATTCGATATTACTTGCTTTCCGCAGTGTGCGCTGACTTGACAACAATAACCCGAACTGTCGAAGGGGCGTAATTTGAAAATGGGCCAATTTGACTTAGTTTCAAGACTTGGCCGAAAGAATCTGGCATTTTTGACAATTTGCTTGACTTTTCTATTTTTTGCCAGAACAATGCAAAAGATCAATATGTGGTTTATAGCACTTATTGACAAGAAGAGGAGCAATAATGGAGGGGGTCAGCTTTACGCAGGGCTCTTGCTTTTAGCGCTCGTGTGATTGGCCCCTATTAGAAAGACTGTTTTATGGCAAAAGGTAAGGTCAAGTGGTTTAACGATGCCAAAGGCTTCGGTTTTATCACTCCAGACGATGGCGGCGAAGATCTGTTTGCGCATTTCTCGGCAATCACGATGTCCGGTTTCAAAACCCTGAAAGAAGGCCAAGAGGTTTCGTTTGATGTAACCCAAGGCCCTAAGGGAAAACAAGCTTCAAATATCCAACTCGCCAGCTGATTAACGTTAACTAGCCCGTTGCGAATCCAAACCCTCGGTAAACCCGAGGGTTTTTTATTTCAAGCACTGCCCTCAACTTATCGACCAACTCGGCACATGAAGGTTCATTATTTGGCCGTACCAAAAACGAAGGCCGGGTCATGTATACCCGGCCTTGGCTTTATTGCAGTTGATTAATTCACATGTGCTCGATCATCACATCGCCAAAGCCGGAACACGAGACCTGGGTCGATCCTTCCATCAAGCGGGCAAAGTCGTAAGTCACTTTCTTTGAAGTAATCGACTTTTCCATTGAGCTGATAATCAAATCGGCCGCCTCAAACCAACCCATGTGGCGCAACATCATCTCGGCCGACAGAATCACCGAGCCCGGATTGACATAGTCCTTGCCAGCGTATTTGGGCGCCGTGCCATGGGTCGCCTCGAACATCGCCACCGAATCAGACAGGTTGGCACCCGGCGCGATTCCGATGCCACCAACCTGCGCCGCCAATGCGTCGGAGATATAGTCGCCGTTCAGGTTCAGCGTCGCGATCACGCTGTACTCGTTCGGACGCAGCAGGATCTGCTGCAGGAAAGCGTCAGCAATCGCATCCTTGACCACAATCTCGTTGCCCGTCTTGGGATTTTTGAAGCTGCACCAAGGACCGCCATCCAGCAGCTGCGCGCCGAATTCTTTCTGCGCCAGCGCATAGCCCCAGTCTCGGAAGCCACCCTCGGTGTACTTCATGATGTTGCCCTTGTGAACGATCGTCACCGATGGCTTGTCGTTGTCGATGGCGTACTGGATCGCCTTGCGCACCAGACGCTCGGTACCTTCGCGCGATACCGGCTTGACGCCAATACCCGAGCTTTGTGGGAAGCGAATCTTCTTGACGCCCATTTCCTTGATCAAGAAATCGATCACTTTCTTCGCGCCCTCAGTACCTTCCTGCCACTCGATACCCGCGTAGATGTCCTCGGAGTTCTCGCGGAAAATCACCATGTCGGTTTTCTCGGGCTCGCGCAACGGCGATGGCACACCCTTGAAATAGCGCACGGGGCGCAAGCAGACATACAGATCGAGCTCTTGACGCAGTGCCACGTTCAGCGAGCGGATGCCGCCACCGACCGGCGTCGTCAGCGGGCCCTTGATCGACACAACGTAATCTTTGAGAACTTTCAGCGTTTCTTCTGGTAGCCAGACATCAGGACCGTAGACCTTGGTGGATTTCTCGCCTGCGTAAATCTCCATCCAGCTGATCTTGCGCTTGCCGCTGTAGGCTTTCGCCACCGCAGCATCGATCACCTTGATCATCACCGGGCTGATATCCACACCGGTGCCATCGCCCTCGATGAAGGGAATAATCGGGTTGTCGGGTACGTTCAACGAGTAGTCAGCATTGACGGTAATTTTCTGACCCTCGGCGGGCACCTTAATATGTTGGTACATCGTTTTTCTCCGAAGATTGGCGGATAACAGGATTGTAGTAGGCGAGCGGCATAGGTCGAAGACCAAAATTCGTCGGACGCACGATGATGCGACACAATGCACTCAAGTCTTATATAAGACATAAGACCAACTTTTCATATTATGCACTAGAATTTTGCTTGATGCCACAAAACCAGGCCGCATTTCTTGCTCGATGACACTCATTCTTTTCAACAAACCCTATGGCGTAATCAGCCAATTCTCCCAGCACCCAAGCCGGCCGAGTTTGGCTGACTTTCTTCGAATTCCGAACATCTACCCCGCCGGACGACTGGACGCCGACAGCGAAGGGCTGATGCTGTTGACCGACGACGGCGCACTGCAGCAGCAGATCAGCCACCCCGACTACGAGAAGTCGAAAATCTATCTGGTTCAGGTCGAGGGCCTGGCGCAAGCATCGCAGCTGGCACAACTGCGCGAACCCATGACATTGAATGACTTCACGACTTTAGGATGCCGAGCAACGCGGATCGAGCCACCACACTGGCTTTGGCAGCGAGAGCCACCGGTGCGTGAACGGCGGGCAGTACCGACCGACTGGCTAGCCATCACCCTGACCGAAGGAAAAAATCGTCAGGTAAGAAAAATGACAGCGGCGGTTGGCTTGCCGACGCTTCGACTGGTGCGTCAGTCGATCGGCCCAATATCATTGGCCACCCACCCGCTGTTACCCGGCGAGTGGTGCGAGATTGATCCAGCCGAGTGGTCCTCAGAATGAGCAAAGCCATGACATGACCGGCGTCTACAATCCGGGTTCCCCATCTGCGAGATCACTATGAGAACACTGCTATTGCTCGTCGTATTGGTGCTACCGATTGCTAGCGGCGCGCAGGATTTTCCCCGGATCTCCGTCAGCATTGGGGTGCACTTGGTTCAGGCGGAGCTCGCCGCCACCCAGGAAACGCGCACGCGCGGGCTGATGTTTCGCGAAAAGCTAGGTCAGAACGAGGGTATGGTGTTCCGTTTCCCGGCACCGCGACAGGTGTGCATGTGGATGAAAAACACCTTGATCCCACTATCCGTGGCATTCATTGGCGATGATGGGCGCATCATCAACATCGAAGACATGCGGCCCCAAACCACGGATGAGCACTGCAGCCAGCAAGTTGCGCGCTACGCCCTGGAGATGCGTCAGGGCTGGTTCAAGCAGCGCAACATCAAAGCCGGCGAGCTTGTATCCGGCTTGCCAAAATAAAAACCCGCTGCACCGAAGGTGCTGCGGGTCTTTGTAAATCTCGAGAAACTTTTAAGACTTGACGTCAGTGCTGCAGAACTTAGAACGACCGACTGCTGGACTCCTGCAGACTTAAGAACTGAAGTTAGCGCTTGGGTAGCGCCTCCGATCAGGCCAGTGCTTTAATAGCAGCTGACAGACGGCTCTTGTGGCGCGAGGCCTTGTTCTTGTGAATGATGTTCTTGTCGGCGATGCGGTCGATAATCGAGACCTGCGACTGAAACAATTGGGTTGCGCCAGCCTTGTCGCCTGCCTCAATTGCCTTACGCACGGCCTTGATGGCGGTACGCAGCGCTGAGCGCTGGCTGGAATTGTGCGCGTTTTGCTTAACGGCTTGCCGGGCGCGCTTGCGTGCCTGTGCGGAATTTGCCATGGACTGTTCCTGATAGTGGCCCGGACCCGATGGCCGCGCCGAATTTCGAAAAACGTAGATTATAACAAAGCAATCCGGATCCGGGGAAACTCTGATGCCCCTCGAACAATGGGCGGCGGCCAGCTGGCTGGCTGCCTGGCTGGAATATTTTCAGAATGAAAACTCTGCGCTAGTTTAACGATGCTCTGCCGCTATAATCGGCCACCATGAATTTGCACAGAACGCTCGTCACAGTGTCTGGCATGACACTGCTGTCACGCATCACCGGCTTGATTCGCGAGTTTCTGATCGCCAGAACCTTCGGCGCCTCGGTCTACACCGACGCTTTCTTCGTCGCCTTTCGCATCCCTAACCTGCTGCGCCGCCTATTTGCCGAGGGCGCATTTTCGCAGGCATTTGTACCCATCCTTGCCGAGTATAAGAATCAGCAGGGCCGGCGCGCCACGCGTGTCTTGACCGACCATGTCGCCACCGTACTGTTCTGGGCGCTGCTGTTCACCTCTATCTCCGGCATCGTGTTTGCGCCGGCGATTGTGCTGCTGATGGCGAGCGGGTTCGCCTCAGACCCGGTCGCCATGTCGCTGTCGACCACCATGACCCGAATCATGTTTCCCTACATTCTGTTCATGTCATTGGTAGCGCTGGCAGGCGGCATTCTGAACACTTGGCGTGAGTTCCGCGTACCGGCCTTCACCCCGGTGCTACTCAACCTGTCGTTCATTGCGGCGGCGTTGCTGTTGGCACCAATGCTGCCGGAACCGGTCTACGCGCTAGCGATTGCCGTATTCATCGGTGGCTTGTTGCAACTGGGGCTACAAATTCCTGCGCTGCGCAAAATCGGGATGCTGCCGCGTATCAGTGCCAACCCCCTACGTGCATTGCAAGACGAGGGCGTCAGACGCGTACTTAAACAAATGCTTCCCGCTACTTTCGCGGTATCAGCGGCGCAGATCAGCCTGATCATCAATACCAACATCGCA
>JAIXQV010000158.1 GCA_027485535.1 Oxalobacteraceae bacterium
ATGGCATCACATCTCGCCCAGCTATTACAGCAGCTGAGCTATGTTGCCATCATCGGGCTGGGTGCCTGGATGGTCAGTGCTGGGGAAATTTCAATGGGTGCACTGATCGCCTGCTCCATCCTTAGTAACCGCGCACTATCACCGATCACTCATATCGCAAGCTGGGTCACGCAGTGGCAGCACGCTAAAGAAGCACTCCGTGGTCTCGACGACATGATGCGACTACCGATTGACCAACCCAGCATCGGTAGCGCGATCATGCCATCAGCTTGCAGCGGCGAACTCCGGCTTGAACAGGCCACCTTTGCCTTCAGCGACAAGCTTACGGCATTACAGCCGACGACGATGACGATCAGTAGTGGTGAACGCGTTGCTATTGTCGGCCCGATCGGCTCAGGTAAATCGACATTGATCCGGTTACTGTCTGGCTTGTATCGCCCACTATCCGGAAAAATTTTTCTTGATGGTGTGGATATGGCGCTATTAGCACGCGATTTTTTGCGGGAACAGATCGGCTATCTACCGCAAGACGTCCGACTAGTTCATGGCACGCTGCGGGACAACCTCACGCTCGGCATCACACCACCGAATGACAGCGCACTGCTAGAAGCCGCAAAGATGACCGGACTTGATCGGGTTATTGGCACGCATCCACAAGGGATGGAGCTACCCATTCAAGAGGGTGGCCGCGGGCTTTCCGGCGGACAGCGTCAGCTACTCGGCCTGACACGTCTACTACTACGCCAGCCTGCGGTGCTGCTACTGGACGAGCCAACGGCAGCGATGGACGCCGAATTAGAAGCGAG
Source organism: Oxalobacteraceae bacterium (assembly GCA_027485535.1). Lineage (GTDB taxonomy): Bacteria > Pseudomonadota > Gammaproteobacteria > Burkholderiales > Burkholderiaceae_D > Pernthalerella. Next base: position 807 of record JAIXQV010000158.1, read on the forward strand.
CGTCATGCAGAGCTTACTGGCTGCACTACCTACCTCTACAACGGTCGTTTTGGTGACGCATAAAGCCAGCCTACTTCGGCTGGTCGATCGAGTGATCGTCATGGATCAGGGCCGCATCTTATTAGATGGACCGCGTAGCGAGGTACTGACCAAACTTACGACACCCGTGCGCACGGGAACCACTGCCGAGACACTGCATGAGGCGCTTACCAACCATGGGACCAGCCTGACACGGACAACATCATGAATTCACCGGACACACGGGGCAGCCTCGTCATATGGATCAGCCTACTGGCACTACTCTGCTTTTTTATCTGGGCGTCGCAGGCTCAACTAGAACAGATCACACGCGCACCAGGCCAAATCATTGCGAGTGGGCGTACCCAAGTCATTCAAGCTAGTGATGGCGGCGTATTAAAAGCATTGCTTGTCAAAGAAGGGGATACCGTCGAGCGTGGTCAAGTATTAGCCTTACTCGATCGACAGAAATTAAGCGCTGCATATCAAGAGACACGTTCACGCGAGCTAGCACTGCGCGCGACGGTGGCGCGCCTCCAGGCAGAGCTTGTTGGTACTGAGCCGGCGTTTGCCGCAGATACCGAAGGCTATCCGCAATTCCGCGCTAATCAACTGGCACTGCTGCAAAAGCGTCAGGCATCTATCAATGAAGAAACCGCTTCATTGCGCAAGCTACTTGAACTCGCGCAGCGCGAGCTTGCCATGACCGCGCCGCTGGTCAATACCGGCGATGTATCGCAGGCAGATGTCTTGAAACTTGAGCGGCAAGTAGCAGATTTGCAGGCACAGATTACCAACCGGCAGAATAAATACATGCAAGATGCGCAGGCTGACTTATCACGCGCAGAAGAGGAGCTTGCTGGTGTTCAGCAGATGTTAGCGCAACGTGCAGATTTACTCTCGCGTACTGAGATGCGCGCACCGATGCGTGGCGTAGTGAAGAATATTCGCATGACCACGATCGGCGGTACGCTAAAACCTACCGAGGAACTGATGCAGATTGTACCGATCGAAAATGAGCTATTAGTTGAGGCACGCATACGCCCGACCGATATCGCGTTTATCAAAACTGGTCAGAAGGCCAGCGTGAAGATCGACGCCTATGACTACACGCTATACGGCTGGCTGGACGGCAAGGTCAGCTATCTCAGCCCGGACACCTTAACCGAGGATTTGAAGCAAGGTGAGCAAGCCTATTACCGTATGCAGGTGCGTGCCGACGATAAACGCTTCGCCAAGCACGCGAAGGAGGCTATACAGCTACAGCCAGGCATGACCGTGACTGTCGAGGTCAAGACCGGCAAGAATACGGTGCTACGTTATCTCGCAAAACCCATCGTGAAAACCATGCGCGAGGCAATGGTCGAAAAATAATGCTATCGACCATTCGATAAGCAATCAGTCAGGCCAGACAATTTGTGCCTGCAACACACCTCTGAGGGCATTACAAACGCACACAGCCTCAGCGTTCTGCAAGTCTGCACGGGTCATCGTGTGCTCAATAGCGTTCCAGTGAGTATCTTCGAGTAATTGTGCGCGCATCACACCCGGTAGCACACCGGCTGATAAGGGAGGCGTCATCCATTGCCCGTTGAGTTTAACGAACACATTACTCCGGCCTCCCTCGGTCAACTCACCGCGCTCATTGAAGAACAACGTATCGAACGCACCCTGCGCCTCTGCATTCTTCCAGCCCTCATCGTAAACATCACGTAGTGTTGTTTTGTGTGCCAGCAGTAGATCATCCGATTGCATCACAATGGTCGACAACAATACATGTACCGTTTGCTGTATCGGCATGACGGGTGCTTTACTCAATTGAATTTCGCCCCTCGAATTCAAGCTGAGCCGCAATCGGTAATCCTGGTCATCGGTCATCGCTGCGCACTCGGCGGCGACACGCCGGCTTGCTTCCGCAAGATCAAAGGCAAAGCCGAATACCTGTGCGGACGATGAAAGCCGCGCTAAATGCCGATTGAGTAACTCGCAGCCTCGTGCAGTGGCACGCATCGTCTCAAACAAGCTGAATGTCGATTGCAACCCAGTGAGAAAACGTGCCTTGAGAAGACACTCCTGATACTCACTTTCCGCATTGCTGTCATACACAATGCCGGCACCAATACCCATTTCTCCCTGCCGATGGTTATGTAAATCCGGGGCCTGAAGGAGGAGAGTTCGGATCGGCACCGACAGCATGAAATCACCTAATGGACGATTGGATTCCGGTGGATCAAACCAACCAATGCCACCGGTGTACCAGTGCCTCGGCCACTGCTCGAGCTCATGGAGTATCTGCATTGAGCGGCGCTTGGGGGCGCCGGTAATCGAGCCACAAGGGTAGAGCGCCTCGAACACTTCTGACAGCGCGATATCAGCGCGCGCATCAGCAACAATGGTCGATGTCATTTGCAGAACCGCTCCGAATCGCTCAACAGAAAACAGATCGGGGACACGGACAGATCCTGTCTGCGCGATACGTCCGAGATCGTTACGCAACAGGTCAACGATCATCAGGTTCTCTGCGCGTTCTTTTTCGTCTTCACGCAAGGTCTGCACGCGTTGCGCGTTTTGCGTATGGTCATCACTTGCCGCTGCAGTACCCTTCATCGGTCGGCAAGTCAGTTTTCCTTGTGAATGACTGACAAACAACTCCGGCGACAGTGACAACACCGATGACCCATCGGGTAGCCCTATCAATGCGCCATAAGGTACTGGCTGTCGCTGACGCAAGGCGGCATACAGCGTGATTGGGTCGCCAGTAAAATTAAACCGCAAGGGAAAGGTAAAGTTCACCTGATAGGTGTCGCCAGCCTCAATGTAGCGATGAATCTTATCGACTGCCTGTACGAATTTTTGCGCTGACAACATGGCCCGGGTTCCAGTAATCGCGTAAGCATCCGATGTGCTTTCTTTGATCAGCCAGTCATTCACCTGATCGGAATTCAGTCGATCACAGTTTTTGAATAGTAAAGCTGTGATATGTGGCTTATCGCCATGACTATCGTTAGTATCTTCTGTAAGTCTGTCGCGGGAATCTCCGCGAGCAGTGTTGCTACCAATGCCATGCAATTGATGACCAAACTCATAAGCAAACAGCGTGACTGCATGTAGGCCGATATCGAGCGCTTGCTGCAATTCGGCGAAGAAGGACTGGTAATCATCTTCGCGATACAAATGCAATGCGCGTTCGTATTGGGTGTATCGCCGCGAGCGCCGTTCAATTGAAGCGTTATCACTGGCATCGTCCAGCAAAGCAAAAACAGCGCTACTCATGAAGCGAACTCGGTATTAGCTTGCGGTAGTTGGCTCGCCACAAAGTCGATCAGCACACGTACACGATGCGGCACTTGACGATTGCCCGGCAAGATTGCGTACAGCCCAAGCTCAGGCAAGGCGTAATCCTCCAGTAGTTTAATGACACGTCCTGAGGCGAGGTAAGGCTCAGCCACAAAATCAGGTTGTACTGTGACGCCAAAGCCGGACGCTGCCGCCTCGGTTAGCGCCTCACCATTACCCGCACTGATACGCGAAGGCACGTTAAAACTTTTCCATTGACCATCGACACGATAGACCCAGCCGGAGGCGACGCCCGAACTGTTGTAGGCGAGGCATTCATGTTGCGTCAGCTCCGCTGGGTGAAGCGGCTTACCAAATCGCGCGAGATAGTCGGGAGATGCGAGCGTGTACAAATGAATGCTACCCAATCGACGCGCCACCTCAGTCGGCCCGAGTTGACCGGTGATGCGAATCGCGAGATCAACCCCCTCCTCGATCAGATTAACGCGGCGGTCGGTGTAATCCATATCCAGCGATACCTCCGGGTGTTGGCGGGCGAAGTCGAGCAGTATCGGCAGCATACGCTTCAAGCCAAAACTCAGCGGTAGACTGATACGAAGGTGGCCGCGCGCCGCGAGTCGCTGCTCGGCGATACCCGTCTCGGCCGATTCAACCAGATTCAGGATCACCCGGCACTTCTCCAGATAAGCCGCACCGGCCGACGTCAGCGTCAAACGACGGGTACTGCGCGCCATCAACTTCACGCCGAGGTGCTGCTCCAGTGCCGCCACCTGGCGCGTGATGACCGATCGCGCAACCCCCATTTGCTGCGCCACCGCCGAGAAACTGCTGAGTTCGGCGACCCTGACAAAGACATACATGGCAGATAAGCGGTCCATTGTTGCATTCCAAGGAACAAATATTTGCTGATTGTCCTCTTTTTCTTTGCAATTGGCACAGGTACAGTCCGGTCCACCTGAGTCGCACGCTAGGCATCAGCCAGGGTCGGAGCTAATGACCGACCTTCCCAAACTGCTAGTAGCGAGCTGTTTATCTGACGAATTTGACTGCTATCGTGAACCTGCCCTCGCTTTTTCTGCCCCACGGCGCACCGACCTTTGCGCTGCGCCCCGGTGCCGCAGGCCTGGCCATGAGCCGAATCGCCGCTAGCCTGCCGCGCCCGCGAGCGATTGTGATCGTGAGCCCGCACTGGGACACCAGAACGCCGACCGTCGGTACCGGCGAGCGGCTCGAGACCATCCATGATTTCTATGGCTTCCCGGCCGAGTTGTATGAGATTCAGTACCCGGCAACTGGCTGCCCCGAGGCGGCACGCGAGGTGGTCGCGGCACTGCGCACGGCCGGACTTGCCGTGGAAGAAGCGCCCAGCCACGGTCTGGATCATGGTGCTTGGGTACCGCTACGCCAAATGTACCCAGATGCTGATGTGCCCGTGGTACCGCTGTCCTTGCAAAGCCACCTGGGCGTGAGCGGCGCATTTCAACTCGGTCAGGCATTGGCGCCGCTACGCGTACAAGACTTTCTAATTATTGGGTCAGGCAATATCACGCACAATCTGGGTGACTATCGCATTGCAAGCGCACAGCCCGGCCTGACCTTCGATTACTTGCGCCACTTCCCGAATTGGATGACTGAGCACTTGCGGCAGCATGACCTTGATGCGCTGCTGGACTATCGTCGCCTTGCACCAGATGCAGTTCGCGCGCATCCGACCGATGAGCACCTGCAGCCACTGTATGTTGCGCTGGGCGCAGCGGGCGAGCGGCCAGCGGTTGAACACCTGCACACAGGTATCAGCGACTTTGTGCTCGCTATGGATGCGTATGCCTTCAGGACAATGCAATGAGTATGGATAGTCTGCATACGACGGAACATGAAGGGACGGCGCAGTACACCGGCACTGCTAAGGTGCTGCACTGGCTGATGGCGCTACTGATCATCGGCTTGTTCGCGCTCGGGCAGTACATGAGTGATCTGTCGATGTCGCCGCGTAAGCTGCAACTCTACTCTTGGCATAAATGGGTGGGTGTGACCGTATTTTTTCTGCTGCTGGTTCGTATCGGCTGGCGCATCACGCATCAGCCACCCGCGCTGCCCGAACAGATGTCGAAGCAGCAGCGTCTAGCCTCACATATCGGCCATGCCGTGCTATACCTGCTAATGCTTGCCATACCGATTTCGGGTTGGTTAATGAGTTCGGCCAAGGGCTATCAGACGGTCTGGTTTGGCGTACTACCCATTCCGGATTTGCTTTGCAAAGATAAACAACTCGGCGACGTATTGGCTGAGCTGCACGGTGCGCTGAATGGCTTACTGATGTTTATCGTCGTAGTCCATGTACTGGCCGCGCTAAAGCATCATTTCATCGACCGCGACCATGTTCTCAGACGGATGCTACCGTCTTCGAAAGATTCATCCCTAACGTAGCAAAACCTTAACTCTTGGAGGAACAACAATGAAAATGATTTCCCGATTAATCACCACACTCGCCCTCAGCACCGCTGTAGTCGCACCGGCTTTCGCTGCACCCGTTAGCTACGGTGTCGAGGCGAACCATACTTTCCCGCGCTTCTCGTACACCCACCTCGGCTTTACCACGCAGCAATCGCGCTTTGATAAAACCACCGGTACCGTGGTGTACGACAAAGAAGGTCGCACCGGCTCCGTTGATATCAAGATCGAGACCAGCTCGGTGAGCACGGGTTCTACGCTATTCAACCAGCATATTCAGGCTGAAGATTTTCTGGATACTGCCAAATATCCCACCGTGACCTTCAAGTCGACCAAGGTGAATTTTGATGGCGACAAGCCGGTTAGCATCGAAGGTGATCTGACAATGAAAGGTGTGACTAAGCGTGTCACACTGACAGTCACCCGCTTCCTCGCAGCACCACATCCGATCCAGAAGAAAGACACCATCGGTGCGGATGCCTACACCATCGTCAAGCGGTCCGATTTCAACATGGGTAAGTACGCGCCTGCTGTCAGCGATGAAGTACGTATTGATATCGCTATCGAAGCGCTGAAGCAGTAATCCTGCGCAGCATTAAAAAAACGCCCGCGAATCGCGGGCGTTTTTGTTTGCTACTTGCCGTTCGGCTCTGGCTAGGCTTTAGCGTGGCTCAAGTCGGCCACATTCACGCGCCATGACTTCCCACATCGTTGTTTGCTACGCCATTACCGCTCTTGGCCGAACCGATCTGTGCCTCGAAGGCCCGCAAACGCTTGTACACCGAGATCAGTTCAACAATCGTACTCCAGCTGCGCACCAAGAACTGGAAAGACATC
>JAIXQV010000262.1 GCA_027485535.1 Oxalobacteraceae bacterium
ATCACGCCCTCCAGAAGCTGTTGCGCCTTGCTTCGGTTATCTGTTGAAAAATTACAGACATACACATCCAGCGTTACCGCTGATAACTCCGGCCAAGTATGAATGGCCAGGTGCGACTCGGCCAGTAGTACCGTACCAGTGACCCCGCCAGCGTCTTCATTTTCTGCTGGTTCAAACTGGTAGAACAGATCATGAACAGCGGTCAAGCCACTCATCGCCACCAGTTCAATGCAAATCTCGCGAAGTTTTTCAGCGTCACTCATGAGGCTGTGATTCGTTTTGCATCCAGCCAGGTCAGCGGTTAAATGTACGCCATTCATAGGATCCCCCCTTGAATTGTTTTAATGAAGTTTCAGGACAGCCCGGCCAATCTACTCAAGCTTGGATTTTTTAGGTCGGCCGGTTTTGATTGGTTGGAGCGCTCTTTTTTCTTTTTTAAGCCGGGACAGTCCGAGGCCATAGACCAGCGAAATTCCAATTCTGATCAATTCACTTTTCTTAATATCAATCCCGGCTTTTAAGCATTTTTTCTTGGCCTCCGCTAAAAGCTGCAACTCATCGCCGGGAATCGTGAAGCTATCTCGGACCAGCTTAGCGTGCTTGACATCCAGCTTCTTGTCAGCAGCAGTCTTTGCATTCATCTTCGTATTCCCCTTTTTGCCAGCTTTGGCGCTTTTCTTTGTCGCGGTTGCGGAGCCAACTTTTTTCTTGCTTGAAGGTTTTGAGAGCCTTTTATAAGCCGAGCTAGCGCGGCTGTCGCTATCAGCGATCGAGCCATCCAGCCAGTACGTCATTAAGTCCATCAAGCTAACTCCGTCTTTCTGTATAAACGGTTTATATAGTATGTCAATTAATATGTCTATACCTTGCGATTGCCTTTATAAGTAATAGGCCGGTCTTCCCAGTAGGGATCCCGGCAGCGGGTTTGCACAGGTTCCACGAGTTTGGGTCTGCTCGGAATTGCTTCGGGGATTCGTGAGTACGATCGACGGCCATACTGAACGTCGATGCTCGACCAGTCCCCCCATCTAAGGCCATGTGGCGCGTTGAAAGTCAGGCCGCCGTCAGTGCACTTGGGATAGTCCTCGCCTATCAATGGCTTTTTCTGGTTAGGTGATTGGTATCGGAAGGCGCCGGCCAAACGAGGGGCGTCATCCCATTCGACTTCGGGATAGGCCACCAAGGGGCCGATAAATCGCCGATAAATGGCGGATAAGGGCAGTCGCCTGGAAGATTTTGGGTTCGCTACTCTCTGAAGGCATAGCGCAGCGTTGCAAAGGGAGCAATGTCACGAAGTTGAAATTCAGCGGCGGTATTTTTTCAACCGGTCCCACTTCCCTTGGTATCGCCATGGCTTCGGTTATCACATTAGCGTCACCAGCCGCTGTTATCCATGAACTGCAACGTATGAGAGGCCTCGGCTATTTCGTGGTTGATGAGGCTTTTGAAGTCGTACAAGATTTTGAGTCATCAGACTTCGCTGGCTTGTCGGTCTCATCGCTGGCGTTTATGGCCTGTGAGCGGGGGCACGCCGAATACAAGTCAAGGTTAAGGGCGACTGGCGTATTGGATTCATCCGGCAAGTAACTGCGTGTAGAGAAGGTATGTGGTTGACTCGTCTAGATCGACGTGGCCGATTGATTTAGACGATTTGCCTTCGCCGGCAATCATTGCTAGTTCACCTAGCCTCGAAAATAACGCATTAAGAATAAATTCCCGACGAGGTCCCGATTGCGCTCATTCGCCTTCTTGCTGCTGCTAGTGGTACCGGCGATGAGTATCGCTGCGCACGCGGTCGCTCCGAGTGACACCTTGCTGCATATTGTGCAACAGTGTGTTGATACAAGCAGCCAGAGTTATTGCACCCAGTGCCGGCTTCCTCAAAAAAGTGCAGGTTGTTTAGAAGCGCCTGCCTGCAGAGCCACTGTTGAGATCTGGGCAGAGGACGAGCAGTTTGTAGCGATGCGGGATATAAAGATGTGTGGCTGCCCTGACGACTTTGTCCACGGCTTGGCGCTCCCGAAAGCGACGATTACCGGCGTCGAGGACCCGAGTCGGCCTGATTCAATTTGGTCGTTCTCATGGCGTGTCGCGATCTCAAGAATGGCAGCCGAGGATATTGCACTAGTGGTCAATCCGCGCTTGCGCAGATCCCAAAATCAATTACATGTTCATTTGGTGAGACTTAAACCAGAGACGCGATCGCTCATGGCTAGCAATCTGGTGGGAGAGACCAGCGAACTCTCGAGCGTTTGGGGCATCGCTCAGCGGGCTGCGGATGAGCGGCAAATGAATGACTTTGGTGTTTTGGTGTTTCAAATTGCGAAGAATAATTTCGGGGTGGTTATCTCGAATGATAGCCCGGAGGGTTTGTACACTCGCGCCGTTTGTAAACCGGAAAACGGATTACGCTAGTGATGCAAACTTTCGATTGCTTATGAGATTACTTAAGTGAGCATCATCGATCAGGGCGGAGCGGACAACGTAGAGTATATGGCTTAGTTTAAAAACAATAATTTCAATGCTTGCTCCACAGTATTTCGCGCGGCAAAATGCCAAACGAGGCGAAATAAGAAGCAAGTATGAATAAAAAGACATTTAATCTACGCCGCATCGATGCCGAGAAGCCATTCTCGCTGGCGGATGTGCCGACTGCGCCGCCGGTTGAGCCTAAGAAATCCGAACTCGAGGCAGTAAAAAACGAGATCAGCGAACTGAGCGGGCGTTTGAACAAGCTCCAGCTACGGCTGCATTCGTCCGCCGAGAGCGGTATGCTGCTCGTGCTGCAAGGGATGGATACCTCGGGCAAAGACGGTGCCATTCGCCACGTGTTCTCGCACGTTAGCCCGCTTGGGGTGCGTGCCGAGCCATTTAGCGCACCCAGCGCGGATGAGCGTCGTCATGATTATCTCTGGCGTGTCCATGCCAAAGTGCCGCGTCGCGGCGAGCTGGTGATCTTCAACCGTAGCCACTATGAAGAGGTATTAGTGACTCGGGTCAGGGGATGGATCAGCAAGGCAGTCTGCCAGCGCCGGTATGAACATATCCGAGATTTTGAGCGGATGCTGAGCGATGAGGGCATCACCATCATCAAATGCTACTTGCACATTTCCAAGCAGGAGCAGAAGCAACGGCTCCAAGCGCGCATGGATGACCCCGACAAACATTGGAAGCTACAGGCCTCCGATTTTGAAGACCGGCGATTATGGAAGGACTTTATCGATGCTTACGAGGATACGATCGCAGCGACTAGTACCGATTATGCGCCCTGGCACGTGATACCCGCCGACTCGAAGTTATACCGCGACTATTTTTTGATGACGCTCTTGGTCGAGACGCTCGACGAGCTGAACTTAAAGCCACCTGCGGTCAGTTTTGATCTCAAGAGCGTGCGCTTGGACTGAACTCGTTTAGCGTTAGCTTATTCAGCCACGTAGAACTCGTAAGGCATTATTCGCGGCGGGTCGTTCGCGTGGCCGATCGCTTGTTGGCGTGTCTGCGCCTTTCTTGCTGGGCGGCGTCCAGCCATATTTTTTCCAGACAGATTGCACGTCCCCGCCGGGGGTCCAGACATGCTCGCCAGGTCGTTTGCCGACCCTCGCCGGCGCGTTGTTGCTATCTTTAGGTTGGGTATGATTCATACGCTTGGTCGGAAGAAGAATGCACCATTTTAGGAACTAAGAATCGGCAGCGTGATGCGTTTCTTTAGGCCTCGGTCGCTGATTCGCATGACTGCCCACAAACTTGATTCTTCAGTCATGGCGCTTTGGGCTCCGCCCTTCAGATGCCGCCTTCTAGTCCCCGCCCTTTAGCCGGCGCCAGAGCGTGGTCCGGCTGATACCGAGGTGGTCCGCCGCTGCCGCGCGATTGCCATGGAAACGGGCGAGTACTTGCTCGATGGTCTCGTCCGCCGCTGCCTGATCAGGATCGGTCGACCCTTTTGTTTCTGTGCGGGTGTTTGCTAGGGTCGCAGAGTTGCGCGACAACTCGGGCGCGATCTTGACCAGAAAAGCGGGTGTCAGTGCCTGCAGGGGTTCGACCGCCAGAAATAGCGCCACACGTTGCATGAGGTTTCGAAGCTCACGCACATTACCGGGCCAAGGCCATGCCTGAAGCGTGCTGGCGCAGGCGAGTAATTCTGCGTGCAGATTGGCACTAACCTGCGCACCGATGTCGGCTAGCGCGTTTTTCAGGAACCATTCAGCGAGCGTGACAAGATCATCGGCGCGTTCACGCAGCCCGGGCAGTTTCATCCGCAGCACGCTCAGTCGGTAGTACAAGTCAGCGCGAAAGCGGCTCTCTTCGACCAAGCTATCCAAACGGCAGTGGGTAGCGCTGATGATGCGCACATCAATCGCAATCGGACGCGTGCCGCCCACGCGAACCACTTCTTTTTCTTCCAGCACCCGTAGCAGGCGGGTTTGTAGCGGCAGCGGCATCTCGCCGATCTCATCCAGAAACAGCGTGCCACGATGCGCCGCTTCGAACAGGCCGGCGTGACCACCACGTCGCGAGCCGGTGAACGCGCCTTCCTCATAGCCGAACAGCTCAGACTCCAATAAGGATTCCGCAATTGCGCCGCAGTTGACGGCGACGAAAGGACGATCTCCGCCAATGCCCCGCACACTTTCGCGGTGAATCGCTTGTGCGACCAGTTCTTTGCCCGTGCCGGTTTCACCTTCGATCAAGACAGGCGCGGGTGATTTTGCGTACACCGTGATCGTGCTTCGCAGCGCTTGCATGCTGGCGGAGTCACCCCGCAACGCCGCTAGCGAATACTTGGCTCTGGGGTTATCCGAGACTGCATAAGCCCTGCCGCGTGGCGCATCAAAACGTGTGGCGCGTGCGATGTCGAAGGCATCTTCGAAAGCCTGACGCATCGAGCCTGCCGAGTACACAAAGATACCGGTGAGCCCTGCTTCTTCCGCCAGATCGGTGATCAGGCCAGCGCCCACCACGGCCTTGATGCCCGCTGACTTCATCTCGCTGATCTGCGCACGGGCATCTTCTACCGTGACATAGCTGCGCTGCATCACCGGCAAACCGAAGGTGCCTTGAAACTCGAGTAACTCGGGTGGCGCCTCTTGGTAGCTGATCATGCCGATATCTGGGGTGATCTTGCGCGCTCGTGCCAGTGCCTGCATCACATCGAAGCCACTTGCCTTGGCGAGCACCACCGGTATCGACAGCCGGCTCTTGAGGTAAGTGCCGTTCGAACCTGCGGAGATCACCGCGTCGCAACGCTCAGTTTGCAGACGCTCGCGAATATGCGCCACCGCCTCATCAAAGCCGAGTTGGATCAATTGGATATCCGCGCGGTCGTCGAACTCCGGCGTGAGGTCGCGAAACATGTCGAACAGTCGCGAGCTGGCGACAGCCCAGAACACTGGGGCGTTGCCACGATCTCGGCTGGGTGGGCTAGGGCGGGCCATGTTTCAGAGATGTTTCATGTTTCAAAAGACTTTGCCATTGAAACATAAAATGAAACATCTGCCTATGCTTAGGCTTTTGGCAATACCCCTGTGGGTGCGCGCAAGCTGCTGATTTGGCGCAAGGATTTCTTCGGCGGGCAATGTGCGGTCTGCGGCAGGGCGAGTGGCACAGCGATTGCAAATGGGGTGGGTTAACCCCGTTTTGAAACCCTTCGCACAGGACACCCCATGAGTATTTCATCCCCCGGCGCGCGCTTCCGACAGGCACTCAAGGAAGAGTCGCCGCTGCAAGTCATTGGCGCTATCAATGCCAACCATGCGCTGCTCGCTCAGCGTGCTGGTTTCCGCGCGATCTATCTCTCGGGTGGTGGCGTCGCTGCAGGCTCCCTCGGCTTACCGGATTTGGGCATTTCAAATCTCGACGATGTGCTCACCGATGTACGTCGGATTACCGATGTCTGCGATTTGCCCTTGTTAGTGGATGTGGATACCGGCTTCGGCTCGTCTGCCTTCAATGTCGCGCGCACGGTGAAGTCGATGATCAAGTTTGGTGCCGCAGCAATGCATATCGAAGACCAAGTCGGCGCCAAGCGTTGTGGACATCGGCCAAATAAGGAAATCGTCACCAAGCAGGAGATGGTGGATCGTATCAAGGCCGCAGTCGATGCACGTACGGATGATCAGTTTGTGATCATGGCGCGCACTGATGCGCTGGCGGTTGAGGGGCTAGACGCTGCTATCGAGCGCGCGGTGGCCTGTGTTGAGGCCGGGGCCGACATGATTTTTCCCGAGGCGATCACTGAACTCGCTATGTACAAAAAGTTTGCGGCAGCAGTGAAAGTACCCATTCTCGCGAATATCACCGAATTTGGCGCGACACCGTTGTTCACGGTGGATGAATTACGTGATGCCGATGCCGGGATTGTGCTGTATCCGCTGTCTGCCTTCCGCGCCATGAATAAAGCCGCCGAAGCGGTTTATCAGGCGGTGCGCCGCGATGGTACGCAAAAAAATGTAGTCGATCTGATGCAGACGCGTATGGAGTTGTACGACAGGATTGACTATCACGCTTTCGAGCAAAAGCTGGATGCGCTATTCGCGCAGCAGAAGTCAAAGTAAACAGTAGAAGTCACAGTTACTAAGGGAGAGATCGCATGAGCGAACAACAAGCAGCAGGCTTCAAGCCAAAAAAATCTGTCGCGCTATCCGGTGTTACCGCAGGTAATACAGCGCTTTGTACGGTAGGTCGCACAGGTAATGACCTGCACTACCGTGGTTATGACATTCTTGATCTGGCCGAGAGCAGCGAGTTCGAGGAGATCGCGCATCTGCTGGTGCATGGCAAATTGCCGACGACCGCTGAGCTGAAGGCTTACAAGCAGAAACTGAAAGCGCTGCGCGGCTTGCCGGCGAATGTAAAGGCTAGCCTCGAGTGGCTGCCTGCGTCGTCGCATCCGATGGACGTGATGCGGACCGGTGTCTCTGCTCTGGGTTGCGTCTTGCCAGAGAAAGATGATCACAACACCCCGGGTGCGCGCGATATTGCAGATCGCCTGATGGCCTCGCTTGGTTCGATCCTGCTGTATTGGTACCACTACAGCCACAACGGCAGACGGATTGAAACCGAAACGGATGATGACTCAATCGGTGGTCACTTCCTACACCTGCTGCATGGTGAAGCGCCGTCGGAGTTGTGGGTGCGTGCCATGCACACCTCGCTGATTCTGTACGCCGAGCATGAGTTCAATGCCTCCACCTTTGCGGGTCGCGTCATTGCCGGTACCGGTTCGGATATGTACTCGGCCATCACCGGCGCCATTGGTGCCTTGCGTGGCCCCAAGCATGGCGGTGCTAATGAAGTGGCGTTTGATATTCAGAAGCGTTACGACAATCCGGATGAGGCTGAAGCCGACATCCGTCGTCGTGTTGAAAACAAAGAAGTGATCATCGGCTTTGGTCACCCGGTGTACACCATCTCTGATCCGCGCAACAAAGTGATCAAAGAAGTGGCGCGTACGCTATCGAAGAACGCCGGCTCGACCAAGATGTTTGATATCGCCGAGCGACTTGAAAGTGTGATGTGGGATATCAAGAAGATGTTCCCCAACCTCGACTGGTTCTCAGCCGTGTCGTATCACATGATGGGCGTGCCGACGGCGATGTTTACCCCCTTGTTCGTGATCTCACGCACCTCGGGTTGGGCCGCGCACATCATCGAGCAGCGGATTGATAACAAGATTATTCGGCCAAGCGCAAATTATGTGGGGCCAGAAGATCTCAAGTTTGTACCGATCGCCAAACGTAAATAAGCGCCACAGATGATGAACACTGCCCACCGCAAACCTCTACCCGGTACCAGCCTCGACTATTTCGACGGGCGTGAAGCCGTTGATGCAATCCAGCCCGGCGCCTGGGACAAGCTGCCTTACACCTCGCGCGTACTCGCTGAAAATCTGGTGCGTCGCTGCGATCCGTCAACCTTAACGGCGTCGCTCAAGCAGCTGATCGAGCGTAAGCGTGATCTTGACTTTCCATGGTTTCCGGCACGCGTCGTGTGTCATGACATTCTCGGTCAGACTGCGCTCGTTGATCTGGCAGGTTTGCGTGATGCGATTGCGGATCAGGGTGGTGATCCGGCCAAGGTGAACCCGGTGGTGCCGGTGCAACTCATCGTCGATCATTCACTGGCGGTCGAGTGCGGTGGTTACGATCCGCAGGCGTTCGAGAAAAACCGTGCGATTGAAGATCGTCGTAATGAAGATCGGTTCCATTTCATCGACTGGACCAAGCATGCGTTTAAAAATGTCGATGTGATCCCGCCGGGTAACGGCATCATGCACCAGATTAATCTGGAGCGTATGTCGCCGGTGATTCACAACGACCATGGCGTCGCTTATCCGGATACTTGTGTCGGCACCGATAGCCATACACCGCATGTGGATGCACTCGGCGTAATCGCGATTGGTGTGGGTGGCTTGGAAGCAGAGAACGTGATGCTCGGTCGCGCATCCTGGATGCGCCTGCCGGACATTATCGGTGTTGAACTCACCGGCAAGCCACAGCCGGGTATCACCGCGACCGACGTTGTACTCGCGCTCACCGAGTTCTTGCGTAAATCAAAAGTCGTCGGTGCCTATCTGGAATTTTACGGTGAAGGTGCGCGTGCGCTGACGCTGGGTGACCGCGCCACCATCTCCAATATGGCGCCTGAGTATGGTGCGACTGCGGCAATGTTCAGCATTGATGAGCAGACCATTCAATATTTGAAGCTGACGGGTCGTAGCGACGAGCAAGTGAAATTGGTTGAGACTTATGCCAAGGTCGCTGGCTTGTGGTCCGATAGCCTCACGCATGCAGAGTACGAGCGTGTGCTGACGTTCGACTTGTCGGGCGTCGTGCGCAATATGGCGGGCCCATCGAATCCGCACGCACGGGTAGCGACCACTGATCTCGCCGCCAAAGGTATTGCGGGTCAATGGGACGATGTGCCGGGGCAGATGCCGGATGGCGCGGTGATCATTGCCGCGATTACCAGTTGCACTAACACCTCGAATCCACGCAACGTGATTGCTGCTGGCCTGTTAGCACGCAATGCCAACAAGTTCGGCTTGTTGCGCAAGCCTTGGGTCAAAACCTCATTGGCGCCGGGTTCGAAAGCGGTCACGATGTATCTGGAGGACGCGGGCTTGTTGCCTGAGCTAGAGAAGCTCGGCTTCGGCGTTGTTGCCTATGCCTGCACCTCGTGTAACGGCATGTCGGGTGCGCTTGATCCCAAGATTCAGCAAGAGATCATCGACCGTGATCTGTACGCGACCGCTGTGCTGTCGGGGAATCGTAACTTTGATGGCCGTATTCACCCGTATGCCAAGCAGGCCTTCCTCGCTTCGCCGCCGTTGGTGGTGGCGTATGCCATTGCCGGCACGATTCGCTTTGATATCGAAAAGGATGTGCTGACGGTTGCCAACGGCAAGGAAATCCGATTGAAGGATATCTGGCCGAGCGATGAAGAGATCGATACGATCATGAAAGCCTCGGTCAAGCCAGAGCATTTCCGCAAAGTGTATGAGCCGATGTTTGCGATTCGCACCGATAGCGGTACGCAAGTCACACCGCTGTATGACTGGCGTCCGCAGTCAACGTACATTCGCCGTCCCCCTTACTGGGAAGGGGCGCTCGCAGGTGAGCGTACGCTGAAAGGTATGCGGCCATTAGCGCTGCTGCCGGATAACATCACGACCGATCATCTGTCGCCATCGAATGCGATTCTGATGGATTCTGCTGCGGGTGAGTATCTGCACAAGATGGGTTTGCCGGAAGAAGATTTCAATTCCTATGCGACTCACCGTGGTGATCACCTGACTGCACAGCGTGCCACCTTCGCCAACCCGACGCTGGTCAATGAGATGGTGATTGTCGATGGTCAGCAAAAGAAAGGCTCACTGGCACGCGTCGAGCCTGAGGGCAAGGTGATGCGGATGTGGGAAGCGATTGAAACCTATATGAATCGCAAGCAGCCACTGATCATTATCGCAGGCGCTGACTACGGTCAGGGCTCATCACGCGATTGGGCTGCGAAAGGTGTGCGTCTGGCAGGTGTAGAAGCGATTGTTGCCGAGGGCTTTGAGCGTATCCATCGCACCAACCTGATCGGTATGGGGGTATTGCCGCTGGAATTCAAGGCGGGTGTCAATCGCAAGACCTTAGCGTTGGATGGCACTGAAACCTATGATGTGATCGGTACCCGCAAGCCGCGTGCTGACCTGACGCTGATTATTCACCGCAAGAGCGGAGAGCGCGTTGAAGTGCCAGTGACCTGTCGCCTCGATAGTGATGAAGAAGTATCCATCTACGAAGCCGGTGGAGTGCTGCAGCGTTTCGCACAAGACTTCCTCGAGTCATCGCAAAAGGCGGCATGATGAGCTTCAAACCTCAAATCAAAGTCCCCGCTACCTACATGCGTGGTGGCACCAGCAAGGGTGTGTTCTTTCGTTTGCAGGATCTCCCCGACGCAGCGCAGCAGCCCGGTGCTGCACGTGATGCACTGCTGCTGCGTGTGATCGGTAGCCCCGACCCGTACGGCAAACAAATCGACGGTATGGGTGGTGCGACATCAAGCACGAGCAAGACAGTCATCATCTCTACAAGCACTCAGCCCGGGCATGACGTGGATTACCTGTTCGGACAGGTGTCGATTGATCAAGCATTTGTGGATTGGAGCGGTAACTGCGGCAACCTATCAGCGGCAGTAGGGCCTTTTGCAATCAGCAATGGCTTGATCGATCCATCACGCTTGCCTAAAGACGGCATCGCCACTATTCGCATCTGGCAGGCAAATATTCAAAAAACCATCAGCGCCCATGTGCCCATGACCAATGGTGCGGTACAGGAAACCGGCGACTTTGAACTCGATGGCGTGACATTTCCTGCGGCTGAAGTCCAGCTCGAGTTCATGGACCCGGCCGCAGAAGAAGATGGTGCTGGTGGTGCCATGTTCCCCACCGGACAACTGATTGATGATCTTGAGGTACCCGGTGTCGGTACCTTAAAAGCAACCATGATCAACGCCGGCATCCCGACGATTTTTGTGAATGCAGAGGCGATCGGCTACACCGGTACCGAGTTACAGGAAGCGATCAATAGCGACCCCAAAGCACTCGCCATGTTCGAAACCATTCGCGCCTATGGTGCATTGCGTATGGGTCTGATCAAGGACATTAGCGAGGCCGCTAAGCGTCAGCACACGCCGAAGGTGGCATTCGTCGCAGCACCCAAGGAATATGTGTCTTCCAGCGGTAAAGTCGTCCATACCAGCGATGTCGATCTACTGGTGCGAGCGCTGTCGATGGGTAAGCTACATCACGCCATGATGGGCACCGCTGCAGTCGCCATTGGTACCGCAGCGGCCATACCCGGTACGCTGGTTAACCTTGCAGCAGGTGGTGATGCACGTACCGCAGTACGCTTTGGTCACCCATCCGGCACACTGCGCGTTGGCGCAGAGGCAGCGCAGGAGGGTGGCGAGTGGTGCGTGAAAAAGGCCATCATGAGCCGCAGCGCAAGAGTGCTGATGGAAGGCTGGGTGCGGGTACCGGCTACGGTATGATGAGCGGCGGACTTGAAGAAACCCAATGCCGGTGAGCATGGGCGCGAGTCCGAAGGGGAGACAAGATGAGTGACGCGTTCTACCAAAAGTCTATCAATGATCCTGATGGGTTCTGGTCCGAGCAGGCCAAGCGCATCGACTGGCATAAACCCTTCGAGCAAGTCTGCGACTACGCACGACCGCCGTTCGCCAAATGGTTTGTCGGTGGCGAAACTAATCTCTGCCACAACGCGGTTGATCGCTGGGCGAAGACGCAGCCGGATCAGCCGGCGCTCATCGCCATCAGCACCGAGACTGCGGACGGTTCGCCCGTCGAAAAAATCTGGACTTATCAGCAGCTACTGCGCGAGGTAGAGCGTACCGCCGCCATCATGCATTCACTCGGCGTTGGCAAAGGCGACCGTGTGCTGATTTACATGCCGATGATTGCCGAGGCTACCTTTGCAATGCTGGCCTGCGCGCGCATCGGCGCGATTCACTCGGTGGTGTTCGGCGGCTTTGCTGCACACAGTCTGGCGACACGAATTGACGACGCGCAGCCGAAGCTGATTGTGTCGGCCGATGCCGGCTCGCGCGGTGGTAAAGCCATTCCCTATAAGCCCTTGCTGGATGAGGCGATCGAGCTCGCCACAAATAAACCGCAGCATGTATTGCTGGTGAACCGACATCTGGCCAAGATGAATCTGGTCGCCGGACGTGATCTTGATTATGCCGCGCAGCGTGAACTGCATATCGATGCCCACGTGCCGGTCACCTGGCTGAAGTCGGATGATATTTCGTACATCTTGTATACCTCGGGTACTACCGGAAAGCCGAAAGGTGTGCAGCGCGATGTCGGTGGTTATTCAGTTGTGCTCGCGATGTCGATGCAAACGATTTTTTGCGGACAACCGGGTGAAACGTATTTCTCTACCTCCGATATTGGTTG